>JAJPOQ010000132.1 GCA_021232515.1 Lentisphaeraceae bacterium | reverse complement strand
GATGATTAATATTAAAAGTTTCTTCAATGCTGGCTCCTTTCAGTTTTTTATCGCACGATTTATACCTCATTTTTTATTTATCTGGTTTAATAAATGCGTCTTTTCTTTTGAAATTGATTTTATTAGGTGCTTATGGGGCTTCGGAAAAAATTCTTAATACTCTTTTTACTTGTTCTGGTCATAGTCGGGACAACGCTATTTGTTGTTCTGAAAGAAAGTCATGACAGCTTGGCGGAGGAAGAGGCGACACGCTTAGGAGAGATGGTCTTGACCCAAGTCGTTGCTGTAAGGGAGGTCTATTCAGAAGTAGTCGAAAAATTTCAAAAAGATGGCGCAGGAGCAAGTTTAGATTTTCATTCCAAAGATGGACATGTTCCATTGCCAGCTCAGTTTGTCCGTCGTATTTCACAACAGATCGATGAAAAACAAGACAGTTATAGTTACTCTCTCATAAGCAAATGGAATGTAAATAAAGATCAGGGACTTGAGACGGACTTCGACAAATGGGCATGGGAAAAACTTCAAGCTCAAGAAAAAAAGTTTAGAACTTCGGGTGACTTCTTGGATCGACCTTATCCTTGGCAGACCGTTCAGAGAGTGGAAAAGGAAGAGCTTGGTGAAGTATTAAACATTTTCATGGCAGACCCTGCAAATTCTCAGTCTTGTGTTGATTGTCACAATAAAATTGAAAAATCTAGTGAAACTGAAAACTACAGAGCTATTCAGGGGTATAGGTTAGGAAAAGAGTTTAAGAAATATGGTCTTATGGGAGCAGTCAAAATAAAGATTCCTCTTGCATCGATAAGAGCGAATACTCAGCATATACAACGCGACTCCATTGTTAGTTTATCGGTAGTCCTTTTTGTTTGTTTCGCGATTGTTCTTAGTTTGTTTTTTGTGCTAGTGATAAACCCTCTAGTAAGCTTAACGGGTTTAGTGAGGAAAGTTTCTGATGGAGATCTCGAAGTTTCAAAAGAAGCCCACAATATAAAAAGTAGTGGTGAGGTGAAGTCATTAATAGATGCTTTTGGTCTGATGATTGACGATATAAAGACTAAAAATGAAGAAGTTGAATCAGCTTTGCAAAATGCGGAACAAGCTAATAGAGCTAAGAGTGAGTTTTTAGCGAATATGAGTCATGAAATACGTACACCGCTAAATTCGATCATAGGTTACTCCGACATATTACTTGACGATGAACTCTCTTCTGAGCAAAGGAATATGCTTGAGACTGTTAAGGGGAGCTCGGATACACTGCTTTCATTAATTAGCGACATACTGGATCTCTCAAAGATAGAAGCAGGAGAGATGTCGTTTGAAACTATTCCATTTAATTTAGAAAATATCATCTTTGATGTAACGGAAGCAAGTCGTTCTAAAATTCATAGCAAACAGCTTGAGCTACATGTGGATATGAATGATGTATCACCATTTGTCATGGGTGACCCAACAAGAATTAAACAAGTCATAACGAACCTTATAGGAAATGCAATAAAGTTCACTGAAAACGGTGAGATAGTTACAGAGGTTAAGTGTCGACTTGAGACTGAAAAGTTCATGGAACTTGAGATAAATGTAAGAGACACTGGTATCGGTATTCCAGAAGATAAATTGGATGTCATTTTTGCTGCTTTTAGACAAGCGGATGGTTCAACGACACGTAAGTTTGGCGGGACTGGTTTAGGCTTAAATATTTCACGTAAAATTATTGATTGTCTTGAGGGGGATATAAGTGTAAGTAGTGAAGTAGGAGAAGGGACTTGTTTTACTGTTTCTTTGACTATGAATAAGTGTGAAGTTCAAGAGACCTATAACTACACATCCGTCCAAGAGCTTGCTGATAAAAAGGTTTTAATTATTGATGATAATGACACGACGCTCAAAATTCTGAGCCGTTATTGTGAGTCGTTTGATATGGATGTGTATGTTGCAATGAACTTTGAACAGACTGAGTTATTGATAGATAAACATGAGTTTGACTTTTATATCCTCGATATAATGATTCCTAAAAAAGATGGTTTTGAAATACTCAAACACATTCAAAGTAAAGTTTCTAACGACGCCACGTTCATTGCGGCAACATCGGATATAAGTGCTAAAACATTTAACCTTATCAAGAAGAATAATTTTGATAACTATATATTTAAGCCTATACGCAAACATATCTTATTTGAAGCCATGTCCCGTTCTAAAGAAGATGCGAAAATAGGCCAGGTTGTCGGTAAAACTAAAGTTCAATTTGAAGGGAACTTTAAGCCGGTCAAAATCCTCATCGCTGAAGATAATAAAATCAACCAGAAACTTGCATCTAAAATGATGATGAAGATGGGACACACTGTTGAAATAGCCGAGAATGGTCAACAAGCTCTCGATGCAGTTATTGCTAAAGATTTTGATTTAGTCTTTATGGATATGCAGATGCCTGTGATGGACGGTATCGAAGCCACTCGTGAGATACGTAAACAAGGTTATGAGATACCGATCATTGCATTAACCGCAAATGCTTTTGACTCAGATAAGAAAAACTGTTTGGATTCTGGTATGGATGATTTTACGACTAAACCGCTAAACAGAGGTTTAGTTCAAGAATTGATCTTGAAGTACAGCTCAGCAACGAAGAATCTAACAGAACAAAGAATATTGATTGTAGAAGACGACGCTACGACACTTCAGGTCTTGAAAAGCAGTATACAACAGCGCATGCCACATGTTGTCATGAGTGAAGCTCAGAGCGGTATAGAAGCTTGTGTTAAACTAGGCAGCTTTTCTCCACACATTATTGTTTTAGATCTATGTCTTCCAGATGTAGACGGTTTTGGCGTTATGGACTACATAAATAGTTCAGAGCAGTATAAAACTTTGGAAGTGATACTATTCACCGGCAAAGTCGATGACGAGGAGATAATGAATAAGGTAGATACTTATCCGAATTGTCGAGCAGTTGTTAACAAAGACAACATGATGAGTTTATTTGACTATATCTAAAGGATGCTAAAATTGAGCTCATCGTCATGTTCTGTTGGCTCAACATAGTTTGCCACAGACATGAGCTGTATAAACTTTTCTTTTCCATCCCACAAGAAATAATGAAACTTTTCCATACGTATCTGTTTTGAAGCTTGAGAAGCTGAAACAGTGAAGGGAACGTTGTCCTCATCAACACCAGTTAAGGTGTTTACTTGAACTTGTCCGTTCCAGGTCGTTTTATCGACAGATGTAACAAAGCGTTGGGTCATTTTAAAAATACGTTTTTAGCAATACACTGAAAGTTAGTCGAGCATTTATCACAGTCAATCCACTTATTAATCATATTTAGTTTATAAGGGTGCTCGGCATCGCAATTTGAACAGCGAACTAAATGGTTTAACTCAATTCGGTATTGGGTTTCAAGTTTTGATTTTTCGTTTTTATAGTCATACTCAGACATGACTCTTTCTTGAGAAAACTGCCAAAGGTTATTGCAGGTACATTGTAGATGTTGATCAACAAGTTCTTCTTCGTATTCAACTTTAGCCATGCAAAATGGGCAAACAAAAAAGTATCTCATAGTCATTTCCTCTGTGTAGACTGGGAACACCCAGATTTATATATTTTCGTCATCCCCGCAGATGATTCAACAAATATATGATAATTGGTGTTCCCGTGCAAGAGTGAGTTACTTGGCTCTTTTATTCAACTTTATTCTGTAAAGACCAAATTTTTTGGTTTTACTGCCGATGTGATCAGTTTTGCAGGTGATATAAAGAACATCTTTTTCAGTTGGTCCACCAAAAGAACAGTTAGTTGGCATGCCAGGAAGTTGGATAAATGCAAGATGCTCGCCTTCTTGTGAAAATACATAGATGCCAGACTTATCTTTCAAGCCTGCAGTTGCATAGATATTTCCTTCAGAGTCCATTGCCATGCCGTCTATACCGCGCTGACCTTTAGGGAATGAGTATAGTATCTCTTTATTGATTAATGTTCCGTCAGCTTGTATGTCGAACTTCATGAGGTCCATCGCACCGTTAGGGCGATTGTTATTATCAGCAACAAACAGAGTCTTTTCGTCTGCAGAGATAAGGATGCCGTTAGGACGTTCAGTTTCTTTTGTTGCTAAAATAGTCTTACCGTCTTTGATAAGGAAAACGCCTTCAAAGTCGAGTTCTTTGCCTTTCATTGAACCATAACGAGGGTCGGTAAAGTAGATATGGTTTTTAGATGTGACGACTAAATCATTTGGGCTGTTTAGTTTTTTGCCCTTATAGGAGCTTGAGAGGATTTTCTTTTTACCATCTTTCTCAGTTACTGCAACACTGGCGAAAAGTAGACCTGCACCTTCACAAGAAAAGAGCTTACCATTTTGAAAGTGAAGACCGTTAGCGCCATTTGAGTTCTCTCTGTAAACTGACGTTTTGCCAGTTTTGATATTGTATTTATGGATCTTATTGACGCGGATATTTGTAAATAGGATATTTCCTTCAGCATCAGGAGTAGGGCCTTCAGTAAATACGCCTTCACCCCAAAGTTTCTCAAGTTTAGAATCTTTTGGGACGATTGAACATTGTTCTTCTGGAGTGAACTCTATTGGTGTCGTTTGGCAAGAAACGAATAATGCTGAGAGGGCGATAAAAAGTGAAGGTAGTTTTAACATGCAAGTTCCTATTAAATAATTGAATCAAAATTAAATCACTTAAAGTCACTTTTTCAATACAAAGATAAGGCTTGGAGTACATAGAGTTCTCCAAGCCTCAGCATGTGTGTATGTGTATGAGTTATTATTTTAGTTTCACATACGAAAAATGAGTATGATAAAATCGTCATATATTGTAATGTAATTTGCAAAGTTGAGTTAAAACTCCAAAACCTTGTTAATTTTCTTTAAATGAAGTCGTAATGATTCAGGCTTTTAACTAGTGAACTCAATAATGATCAGCTCCAGAGCATAGATAAAACTTTGGTGTTTTTAGAGCAAGTGCTTTAATACTATCCGTTAAGTCAGAATAGCTAATGAGATCGATCATATTCATCATCTTAGAAGCTTTGAGTTTAATAGATTTTTGAGAGTCGATCAAAGTCTCGAGAATGTAACAAGTACTTAGTTTTTGAGAGCCATAGACAAAATAAATGACTTTTTATTTCACTTTTTGTCTAAAATATTTTTTAGGGTCACTAAAGGACAAAATCAACCAAATGGAGTTCTTTATGAATCGTCGAAACTTTATAGCAGCATTACTTGCCAGTGGCATAAGCTTAAAAGCCCAAGAAGGCAAAACTCAAAAAATCATCCTACGCTCTTCTTGGCAGACAGTGAATATCGGTGACATAGCTCACACCCCAGGAGTTTTACATATATTAGAACAGTATTTACCTCATGTAGAGGTCATGCTTTGGCCTGGGAGTGTTAAGGACGGTGTCGCAGAGATGTTATCTAAACGTTTTCCTAAGTTGACTATCTTAGACAAGAAAAGAGCAGTTATATCGGCAGCAATAAAAGAAGCGGATTTTCTACTACACGGCTCGGGTCCATCTGTTGTAGCAAATAAAGACTTAAGGCGTTGGATCAAAGAAAGTAATGGTAAGCCTTACGGTATATATGGCGTCACTGTTTCAAATACTGCAAATATAGATGTTATAAATAAGGCCTCTTTTACATTTTTTAGAGACAGTAAATCTTTAGCCTTAGTTAAACTTCATGGTTCTACATGTCCGATACTTGAGCTTGGTTTAGATGGCGCTTTTGCTTGTGATGTTAGAGATGACCAGAAAGCTCTTGAGTTTACGCAAGCAAGTGGTTTGGAAAAAGGCAAGTTTCTGTGTTGTATCCCTCGTTATCGATATACTCCATATTGGTTGATAAAGAAGGGTCGTAAACTTGATAAAAAGCGTTTTAATCGTAGTGAGGAAATGAAAGAACACGATCATGCTTTTCTACGTCAGGCGATAGAACGCGTAGTGCGAGAAACTGATCATAAAGTTCTTATTTGTCCTGAAGATCAAACTCAAATGTTGATTGGTAAAGAAATGCTCTACGATAAACTTCCAAAAGATATATTAGACAAAGTCGTTATACGTGAAAAGTATTGGTTAACTGACGAAGCCTTGAGCACTTATCATTTATCATCTGGATTGTTTGGTTTAGAAATGCACAGTCCAATCATGTGTATCGGTAGCGGAATACCAGCGATAGTCGGCCGTTTTAAAGAACAGACAACGAAAGGTTTTATGTGGCAAGATATAGGTTTGGGTGATTGGCTTTTCGATATGGATAAGCCAGAGCAGACAGCTAAGTATGCTTCGACGGTGTTGTCTCTAGTGACAGACAGAAAAGCTACTATGGAAAAAACACTTAAAGCTAAGAGTGTTGTTGAGTCAATGCAGGCGAATGGTATGCAAACAGTAAAGCGTCACATAGTTTAATAAATAAATGCGGAGCGCTATGCTCCGCATAAAAACTTAACTTTGAACAGTTTCTTTGTTCACGTCATTTACCAAATTTGTTAAGAATGGGACGGCGTCTTTACCATCTTTCTCTGTTGTTGGGCAGAAGCAGAAGTCACAGCACCAATAGTCAGAGTTACTCAGCTCACTTTTGAACTCTTCAAAGAATGCTTTAAAATCGACATTCCCAGTTCCAAAAGGACTGTGAGTACTAGTTTCATCGTCGTGTAAAGTCCCATCACTATCAATTAAGTGGAAGTGACCTATGTAACCATCAAGTTCTCGACAAAGTTCATTTATTCCACCAGCGAGAGTTTCTTTCTCTCCAACTTGACGAGCACCGACGACTGCACACATATAAGCGTGAGAGGTGTCGAATAGAACTTTAAAGTTGTCATGATTTACAGTCTTCACCGCGTGTATTATTTCAGAAGGTTTATTAAGCCAGAAACCTGGTTCAAACTCCCAAACAATTGTGACGCTGTATTGTTGAGCTAGCTCTGCAGCAGCACGCCAATTGTCCGTCAATCTTTTAAAGTCTGCATTGTAAACGTCTTGAGAAAGTTCATCTGGAGGAGAAATGGTATCTACTCTAAGTGTGTCTATATCCATACGTTTACAAAAGTCGAGGCAATTCTTCACTTCATTTAAGAATACACTTTTTTCAACTTTCGCTGGTGGGACTGTACGAAAGTCAGCGGCGAATGCTGAAATACCCAAACCAAGGTCAGTTATGAACTTTTTAAGTTCAGCACATTTTTCGTCAGTATTATAGTCGTCTGGGTGAGGGTGGGGTTTAAAACCATTTATTTCTATACCGTCATATTTATTGTCGGCTGCGTACTGGCAGACATCTTCAAATGACCATGGATTATCTTCAAATGGTCCAAATGAAAACGCCCAAGAACCGATAGAGATCTTGCTTTGTTTCATGTGTGTTTCGCTTTTATTACTTGATTAGTTTTTGGCCGTATGTAGCATTTTTTCCGTGCTTACGGAGGTAGTGCTTGTCTTGGATGTGTTGTGGCATCTCTTGAAGTTCACCACAGGCAAGAGCTTTTAGTGCCATCTCACAGCAGCTTTCTAGAGCGACTGAATTTTTGAAGGAGTCCATTGCCGACTTTCCCCAAGTAAAAGGAGCATGAAAGTGCAGTAGAACTGCAGGGACTTCCATGACGTTTATGGAATTCTTCGTGAAAGTCTCTTCGATAACTACACCAGTATTCAGTTCATAGTTATCGTCGACTTCAGCTTTGGTTAAAGTTCTAGCTAAAGGAACAGTACCATAGAAGTGGTCAGCATGAGTTGTTCCTATGCATGGAAGTTCTTGGCCCATCTGACACATGGCTGTTGCATTGAGGCTGTGTGTATGAGTTATACCGCCAATTTGTGGATAAGCCTTGTATAAGTGCAGATGCGTAGGAGTGTCAGATGAAGGGTTAAGTTCACCTTCAACGACATTTCCGTCTAGATCAAGAACAACTAAGTCTTGGCGCTGCATCTTGTCATAGCTAACTCCAGAAGGTTTTATAACGACTAAGCCGCTGTCACGGTCAATGCCGCTGACATTTCCCCATGTGAGCTTGATGAGCTCTTCACTTTTGAGAAGTTTATTAGCTTCTAAAACTTCGTCTTTAAGTTTTTCAAGCATTTTGACTCTCCTGACGAATGATGTGCAAGTCTTTCATGACATTGAACAAGTCTACAGGATTTCCCTTGACGCCAAATGAATCATGCAATTGGTCGTAAAGAGTATAAAGTTTTTCATAAGTCTTAACTTCATTTGCTTCAGGGACAAATACCTTCTCGGAAAGAACCGTCATAGCAGGCTGTATCTCTTCAATAGAAGTATTTTCTGAAACAGCCGCAGCAAAAATCGCCGCACCAACAGCACACGTTTGTTCTGTTCCAGCAATGCGAATTTTTCGATTAGTGATATTTGCATATATCTGCATCATCATCGCACTTTTTTGTGCTAGACCACCACAGCAGATTATTTCTTCTACTTTGACATCTGATTCATCAAGACGTTTAATGATTTTGAGAGCGCCAAAGGCAGTAGCTTCGACAAGTGTGCGAAATATCTCATGAGCTTTAGTGTGTAAGGTTTGACCGAGAATCATGCCACTCAAGTTCATATCGACTAAGACACAACGGTTGCCGTTATTCCAGTCGAGTGAAAGTAAACCACTCTGGCCTGCCGAGAGTTTATCTGCTTCAATAGTCAGATTCTTAAACTTTTCATTTTGGTCTTTACCGTAAGAGTCTGGAACTATATTGTTAACGAACCATAAGAACAAGTCTCCCACTGCAGACTGACCAGCTTCTATGCCGATGAAACCTGGAACTACGGAGTCTTTAACTGTTCCACAGACACCTTCAATGGCTTTGTCTTGTTTGGAGATGAGCAGGTCACAAGTACTTGTACCCATAATTTTAATGAGACTGCCTTCTTTGATCGAAGCACCAACAGCGCCCATATGAGCGTCAAATGCACCAATAGCTAATTGAGTACCTTCAGCTAAACCAAGAGTTGCAGCCCATTCGGCATTTATAGTTCCCGCACTTTCGTCAGATGGAGAAGCCTTTTGGTAAAGTCTGTCACGTAAATCTGCCAAACTTGGATCTAGCTGCTTGAGGAAATCTTTGTCGGGTAGCCCACCCCAAGAATCATCATATAAAGCTTTGTGACCAGCAGCACAGATACTTCTGGCAATTGTAGTTGGATCAGAGTTACCCGTCAGTGTTGCAGGTAAGAAGTCACACAACTCTACAAAGCTGTATGAATCGTCAAATGTCGCAGGATCAATGTTTTTGAGGTGTAGCACTTTAGCCCAGAACCACTCGGAAGAGTAAGTGCCACCACAGCGTTGGATATACTCAGGTCTTATTTCAGCCGCTAGTGCAGTTATCTGCTCAGCTTCCTTAGAACTCGTATGGTCTTTCCATAACCAGGCCATAGCGTTGTAGTTGCTTTGGTGTTTTTCAGAAAGAGCTAATGCTTGATTGTTTTTATCGACTGGGATAACTGTACTGCCGGTAGTCGCAAAACCTAAGGATTTTACCTGAGAGCTCTCGAAACCTTTGACTGAGTCTTTTGTATCTTTTAGTACATTTTTAACATTTGTTATCATGCCGTCGATATAGTCTTGAGGATGTTGACGAGCGACGTGTGGGTCACTTTCGTTAACTAAGATTCCTAGTTCTCCAGATGGGTATGGAAATATAGAGGAAGCTATCTCTTTAGAAGAACCGATCTCCATGACCACAGCACGACAGGAGTTCGTTCCGTAGTCTAGTCCAATGGTATATTTCTTCATTTATAAATCTCCTAGATAATATCTATTGTAATAAAAAAATACGTTTTTTGTTAATTTTTTTATTGGAGATTTAATTCATAAATCATAATAAAAAGTGTAAATTTAAGTTTCGATCTATTCGTTCTTTTATGTTTGGCTTTTGTCGCTATTGTTCTAGATAGTTGAAAACCTGGAATAAAACATGACTGAAAATGACGTTCTCTATGAAGATAATCACTTAATTATAGTGAATAAAAAAGCCGGTCAGATTGTCCAAGTTGATGACTCGAAAGACAAGTCTCTTGATGAGATAGTGAAAAGCTTTCTTAAGAAGAAATACCAGAAGGAAGGGAATGTCTTTTTAGGTGTTATTCACCGTTTAGATCGTCCCGTTTCAGGTTGTATCATCTTTGCAAAAACGAGCAAGGCTTTAGGTCGTTTAAATAAGATGTTTCAAGAGAAAACAATTCAAAAAACTTATTGGGCTCTTTGCTTAAAAAATCCATCACCTAAGACCGGGCATATCAAGAGTTTTCTAGTCAAAGATCGCACCAAAAATAAGACAAAATCATTCTCTAAAAAAGTGAAAGATGGCAAGTTTTCAGAACTTACTTATGAGCATATAAAGTCAGTGAACGGGAAAGCTTTGATCGAGGTTAATCCACTTACTGGGCGTCCACACCAAATTCGCGTTCAACTAGCTTCAATCGGCTGTATTATCACCGGTGACCTCAAGTATGGTGCGCCAACTCCAAATTCAGATAAATCTATTTGTTTACATAGTCGAAGTGTCACTTTGACTCACCCCGTCAGTAAAGAAAAGGTCTCCGTTACAGCTCCTATTCCAGCAGCAAATATTTGGGGTCTGTAAGAGTTTTTTGCAAATTAAATAATATTTCAAATCTGAATGCTATCTAGTTGCTACCTAACTTAAAAACTAGAGGTATGAAGGTGTATGTAACAGTATTGATATTTGCTTTAATGTGTGGAAGCGGATTCTCGGCAGATTTCTATGTAAGTAAAAAAGGTGTTGATCAAGCAGATCAAAGTGGAACGGCGATGGATGCGTCTTTTGCATCACTAGCTTATGCGGTGAGTCGGTTACCTGAGGGTAAAAATACTATTCACATTGCCCCGGGTGAATACACTATAAATAAATCGATCACTCTGACAAATGACCTTACTATTAAAGGTAGTGGAGCTCGTGGTGAATTTGCAACAATCCTTAAGGCTGATGACAAGTGGTCATTGAAACCTAACTTTCATAAGAACAACCCGACAAATGAGTACTTATTAGTTTTTGAGAAAATGAAAGGGTTGGAGATTTCTCACTTATCTTTCCAATCAAAACCGGAACACAGAATTACTGGCGCTCTTTATTGTATGAGATCTAAAGAGATAAATGTGCACAATGTCGATGTCCGTGAGTTCCGTTGGGGTGGCGTTCATTTTGAAAAATCGAGCAATGTAAAGGTTTCAAACTCTACACTTCATAACTGTAGCGTAGAAAAAAGTAGTTGGTGGGGCGGAAACATCCGCTCACGTTACCTCAGCGATTCTGAAATATTTAATAATACCATTACTTCAGATACAGGTGGCGGTTACGGTTATAAAGCCAGCGGTCATACAAATGTTCGCGTTCACCACAATTACATAAAAATGAATAAAGGCTTTTCTATAGAATCAGCTCACGAGCATGAGTATGGTCTCGAAATTGATCACAATCATCTTATCGGTTGTGTTTCTGTGCCCAAGCCCAATCAGAGTGCAGACCCAAGTAAAAGAGGTCATAAATACTCAGTTTGGATTCATCATAACTATTTGGAAGACAGTTACACAATTGAAGGCCCACGCAATCATATGCGTGTGAGTCATAACTATATAAACGTAACTAAAACAAATGGTCGCATTTACACTCACCATGGTGGAATAAATAAAGGTCCAATCTGGATTCATAACAATATTATCAACAATGTCGATAGATCTGTAGTTTGGATGAATCGTGGTTATGCGGCAAATATTCATTTCTACAATAACACAGTATTTACAGCTAATGCAGGAGAACGAGCAGGGGCTTTATTTGGTGCTTGGGAAGCTAAGCGTTTAGATAACTGGACAGTTCAGAATAACATTTTTATTGCACCAATAGATCAGCCAAGATCATTTATGGCTCAAGGTCGAGGTGTCCCGACCAAGATTAAGTCAGAGAATAATATATGTGTAAATATCAATAATGTTCCAGAAGGAAATATTACTGGTGTTGAACCGAAGTTTTCTATGAAGGGTTTAAAACCGTGGGAGTATTATAAGCCGACCTCTGAGTCTCTGAACCTTATCGATAAAGGCATAAAGGTTGAGTTGCCATTCAATGGAGATGCGATCGATATAGGTGCCATAGAATTAGGTGCAAAGCTTCCAGTTTGGGATATACCAGCGGCGCCTGTTTCTAAGTAGTAATGGGTTAGTTTTCAGTAGTCAGTCTATCAAGGTGGCTACTGATTGCGTCGACGTCTTTTCTTCGGTAACTCTTCTTCGGTAACTTCAGGTGTTATGGCAGTCTTCATGTCTATGGCAACGACAAGTTCACCTTTCCAGTTACGCTCTTTAAATTGCTCCGCTAGTTCAGCAACTTCACCACGAATTGTTTCTTCATAGATCTTCGTAGCTTCTCGTACTAACGCTATTTCAGTTTGTGGTCCACAGACAGTTTGTATTTCTTCTAGTAGCTTGGCGATCTTGTAAGGAGACTCAAAAACGAAACATGTAAGTCCGACATCACGCATTTTTTCAAGGACTTTTTGTCGCTTTCCTTTTTTTACAGGCAGAAATCCACAAAATGTAAACTGATCTACGGGTAAACCAGCGGATACAGCCGCAAAGGTGAGGGCAGAAACACCGGGAATAACTATCGGTTCTATTTCACGGGCGATAGCTTCACGAACAATAAAGAATCCAGGGTCAGCTATGGCTGGTGTCCCAGCATCAGAAAGGACTACAACGTTCTGACCAGACTCAACTTTGTCGAGCATTGAATTAGTTTTTCCACGTTCGTTATGCATATGAAAAGAAGTAGTAGCGACTTTTATGTCGAAGTGGTTGAGCAGTTTCATAGCACGTCGTGTATCTTCAGCAGCAACTAAGTCAGCTTCTTGAAGGGTTTTAACTGCTCGAAATGTCATGTCATCAAGATTGCCAATTGGCGTTGATAACAGGTATAGTTTTCCACTCATAGTTCTTCTCGTTTGTAAATCTTTTTATCCCGTACCTAAAGGCACGAATTGTTGTGTCTTTTTCCCCGGAATAAATTCCAGGTCTATTCTCATTTTGTCCACAAGGGACAATGTTCAGATTGTGTAATAGAATCTCGGATTTGATTTATCGTAGCCTATGCTGGATAAAATCAGTAAATTGATTCAAACTTGATGGATTACTATTAAAATGACAATCTATAAGAGATGTAATTTTGCGGCGACAGTGTCACTCCCAATCATCTATGTTTTTAGAGAATCGGATAAGCTAAAACAGAATCATGGAGTGATGCCAATTTAACTAGCCTCTGATTTTAATCAGAGGTTAATAGATCCCCCCTCAATGATGCGTGCCTTTTAGGTACGCCATATAAAAACAAAAAAACTGCCGACAGTTATAAGCCAGATCCTGTACCCCGAAGGGTGGTGACCATTTATCTACGCGATCAGAACCCGAAACGTCGCGAGCAGCGACATAGTTTCCTATTTGATCTTGCACCGGATGGGGTTTGCCATGCTGCTCCGCTCTCGCTAAAAGCACGGTGAGCTCTTACTTCACCATTTCACCCTTACCTCCCGAAGAAGGCGGTATCATTTCTGTGGCACTTTCCTTCCCATGCGTTTATAGCACATAGTATCCTACTTTACGACAGGACATCCTACTCTGCGGTGTCTGGACTTTCCTCCATATTGCAAGCAATACAGCGGCCACCCACTGTCGACAGTCGCATATTAGAGTCTCAGATAGTTATTTGGTCAAGGTGCAGATAAGCGAAAGGCAAGCTTATAAGAATGTTCTCTCAAAATCCGTAAAAAAGGAAATCTTTAAAAAATTTCAAATACCAGTGACATGATTTTATTTATCATCCGGTTGAGTTGCAAAACAACAACAAATACTGAATGAAGTAATTGACTGGAGAACTAAAAATTGAGAACTGTAAACATTTCCCTAACTATCTATTTATCTTGTATCATTTGGCTAGCTGCTAACCAAGAACATCAAGTAAAGTTTGCCAAAAATACTGAAGGGTATTGGCGAGTATTTATCAATGGCCAAGAAACACCGATTCGTGGTGCCGGTGGTGTTCAAACTCCTGGTATGCTGGAAACCTTCAGCAAGGTCGGTGGGAACTTTACGAGAACTTGGGGTATAGGTTCTTTAGAAGAGCCTGTTGCCGGTGGTAAAAGATACATCGATCGAGCTCATGAGCTTGGAGTCAGTGTTATGGCCGGTTTATGGATTGCTCATGAAAGGCATGGATTTGACTACAATAGTAAAGAACAAATCAAGCGACAAAGAGAACATGTTCGAAACAGCATTAGAAAATGGAAGCATCATCCAGGTATTGCTATCTGGGGCTTGGGTAATGAAATGGAAGGGCCACAGTCAAAAAGTGGAAACCCTGCTATGTGGCGAGAACTTGAAGTCTTAGCTAAAATCATTCGTTCAGAAGATCCAAACAGACCGATCATGACTGTTATAGCCGGATCTAGTCAAAGTAAGATTCAAAACATTCAAAGATATTGTCCTTCCATCGATGCTTTAGGAATCAATTCTTATGGGGCAGCTGGAGGAGCTGGTAGCTCCGTCATACAGGCTGGTTGGAAAAAGCCATTTGCTATTACCGAATTTGGAATAAAAGGATTTTGGGAAGCGCCTAAAACATCTTGGGGAGCTCCGATTGAACCGAACAGTTCAGAAAAAGCCAAGTCATACTTTGCCACTCATAAGATGGTCACTCAAATAAATACAGGTAAAGAACAGTGCCTAGGAACCTTTGCATTTTTATGGGGTTGGAAGCAAGAAAAGACCTCTACTTGGTTTGGTATGTACTTGGTAGATACCAAAGAAAAACTTCCTCAGGTCGATGGCTTGGTTAAAGCATGGACCGGTATATTTCCAGAGAATCGCTCACCAATCATTAAAAAAGTTGAGGCCTCATTTTTTGGAAAGAGAGTACAGGCCAAACAACGCTTAACTGCTTCAGTGGTCGCTATAGATAAAGATGATGATGAACTTTCTTACGATTGGTTAATTGTCGAGGAAAGTAAAGCACACAGCGTTGGTGGAGATAAAGAATATGCACCACCAGCTCACCCCGAACTAACGATTAAAAATGGTAAGTCTTGCAAAGTCATAGCACCAAGAAAGAGTGGAGCATACAGACTTTTCTTGACAATCCGTGACGGCCAAGGAAATGCCGCTACTGCCAATATCCCATTCTACGTAAACTAAGATAAACAGGAGAAGAACATGAAAAAACTAACTACAAAACTAATGCTGAGCCTACTCATGGCTATCTTTACACTAAATGTATCTGCACAAGAGTTTGGTGATCACAGTTCGGCGACACTGACTACCAAAGCATGGAAAGCTCTTGAGTCTGGTGAGTCAGATCTCGCACTCAAGTATGTTGATAAATGCATTGAACTCTACATGGCTCAAGCGATAAAGATGCAAGCTTCATTATCTGACTTAGCAGATAGAGAGAGTGCTTCTACATACTGGGCTTTGAATGATGTCGGCACTTGTCTATTTATAAAAGGTCA
Source organism: Lentisphaeraceae bacterium (assembly GCA_021232515.1). Lineage (GTDB taxonomy): Bacteria > Verrucomicrobiota > Lentisphaeria > Lentisphaerales > Lentisphaeraceae > JAKVBD01. Next base: position 7,599 of record JAJPOQ010000132.1, on the reverse strand, counting down.
GGTCTTAGTTAAAAAAGAAGATACTAAAGCAGCAGTCTCAACTTTTAAGCAATTAACTACTAAACTTAAGTTCGCTCAGTGCTGGGATCAAAATGGCTGGTTTTGGCAACCGGCAGAAGCTGCAAAGCAAAAAATAGTTGAACTAAGTTACGAAGAAGAATAAGCCTCAGGATTATCGCCTCTACCGATCGTTATGATTGGTAGAGGCTTTTTTGTGTTTGCGTTTTTCTATACAAAATATTTGTTGCTTGCAATATATTTGCATCTTTGTCGAGATACATAAGTATGTGTGATGTGAAAAACTGTGTTAAAATACAAGGAGTGTGGTGTTCAATGTATAAGGTAAATGTTTTTCAGGTAATGTGCCTTTGGATGGTGATCAGCAGTATGTTGTTGAATGCAGCGGATAAGCCAACAAAGGTAAAAATAGATAGAGATAAAAGAATTCTCATCGTCAACAATAAAGCTTTCTTTCCAATTGGCATAATGGGCGGTTTTATAGAGAATTTACCAGAAATAGCAGACGCTGGTTTTAATCTTACGATGAGATGGCGAGGTGCGACGACATATAATAGAGTCGATACCAAAAAACCTGTATCTGATGAGCAAAACCAAAAAGCTGTTTTGACTTACTTAGACGCTGTTCACAAAGCGGGTCTATATGCACTGGAAACTCCAGTTAAACTTTCTGACGTTTATATGAAGTTTCGCGATAAAGAATGGGAAAAGAAATACCCTGCAATTAATAATAAAGTGACTCCACTTGTTATTGAAATAGCCAAGAAACACCCTGCAGATATCGGCTACTATAATTATGATGAACCAGACAACTTTTATCCAGATGACCCAATTGATTCGCCGCGAAGGCTTCTTCAGCAAGAAGGAGTTGAGAAATGGTATAAAAAAGTTAAAGAGTTAGATCCAGGCCATCCCGTCTTAACCTTGTTTGCCGTCGGTCTTAAAAAAGTAAAAGATTGGAATGCTTGGGATATAGGCTGTACTGACCATTATCCTATGGAAGACCATCACTTAATAGACGTCTACAAACATGCTAAAGAATCAGATGAGATAGCTAAAGAAAAGGGCACACCGTATGTTTTTACGCCACTTTTTGAAAAGTCTTCAGGCCGTCTAAGACCAATGAATGCAAGTGAACAAAGAGCGCAAACTTACCTGGCACTTATTGGTGGAGCTAAAGGCATAATGTGGTGGGAGTGGCCAGCTTCATACCTGCCGAATTGGTTAGAGATAAAGAAGCTCATTCCAGAAATAAAAACTATGGCGCCCTACCTTATGGAAAATAGTCCACTCCAAGAAATGGTTTATAAAGATCCTGAAACTCAGGATACTTTGAAAGTCTTGCTTAAAAAGAAAGGGAATAAAGTTTTACTAGTGTGTGCAAATGCCTCAACTAGACCAATCCAGTATGTTTTATCATCGCCATTTTTTAAGTATTTGCGAAATGCTAAGAGTCTTTTCGACAATCAAAGAGTGAAAACGAGTCGTGGTGCCATAGTGGATTCACTTAGCGGTCACAGCACAAAGGTCTATGAGTTTTCTATATCTACATTTAAAAAGCTATCCAAGACTAAACCGATCCAGCTCAATCTAAATATAAAAATGGGTTCAAATAAGTTGCCCGTGTCTCTCAAATTTAAAGCCGGCAAGAAGAACTTGGTTTTAAATAGTTCTATTGAGCATAGCTACAGTGAAACACCTGGGTGGCCTGCTCATTGGGGGCAAGCAACGAGTATTATGACTTCCGGTGATGTTGGTAATCCTAAAGGGAATTGGATTATCGACTCAAGTCAAAAACACCATGGTAAGCATAGTATTCGCATCATTAAAACAGCTCCGGGAATAGCTGGGTCAACTCAAGCATTTACTTTCTGTGAAGCTCCTGCTATAGAACAAGCCGTAAATCATCCCAGTTCTGGAAAGTTTACCTACTCAGTCTATCTCAAAGCTAAAAAGCCAGTTCGAGCATGGCTCATGGCCGGTTGGGGAGATCCGAAGCAAATAGAAGTTGGTAAAAAATGGCAGCGCTATGAACTCACTTATGATAAAAAGTCTTCAGGAAACCAAACCGTAAGAGTCATCCTCTTACAAGAAGGAACTCTTTGGGCCGATTCATTTCAGGTGGAGTCTGGTAATGAGGCTACAGACTTTGAGTATGTAGAGCCAGTTCGTTAATCTTCTAAGTAGTAAATGTAGTTGGCATTTTTAATAACTTTCAAAGAAATGTGACGAGCGAATCGTCCAGATAAATCCATGCCGACTACGTTTAAACCATCTGGCTTTATGGGCAAAGAACTTGGATTGTGGCTGCCATCTAGAGTATACGATTCTGGCGCATGTGCAAACTTAGAACTCCAGTTGCTGTAAGCGGTGTATTGCTTGCAGGTTACGAGTGTTTTTGAAGTTGGGTCACTTGAGAGTCTTTGAGGTGTTTTATAGGTGCTGTTATCATACCATGTGTCAAGTCGACCGCCCCAATACATCCACTGGCCCCAATTCTCTTGAGGGAAACTTGTACAACCAAGAAGTGTTTTGGGCATTTGATAATCTTGAATAAGTTTATCTGTCATGGTTACACTTAACCAAGCCATGTCGTCTTCTCCATGACCGCGATATCCAGAAGGGAGTAAACCACTATTATTTTGAGCATCCAGAGTACAGTAAGTAGCAAACTGACGAGCATTACTCAAGTCGACAACTCGTTTTGCCGCTATGCGTGACTTATGCAATGAAGGAAGCAGAATCGACAGCAGTATTCCAATTATAGCGACGACAACTAGTAACTCAATTAAAGAAAAATAAAACCTTTTCATATACATACCCATTTTTATTTACCACACACTACTTATTCAATATTAATGTGTTGTGAATGATAATGCTATGAATTTTACTTTAAATACTAGTATAAATTATCGTATATGTTATTTATGGGAAGATAAGAAATTAACTGCACAGTCACTAATGAGCTCTGCATGATCCATGTGTAAGTGGTGCTCACCAGTAAGCTCTATTTCTTCAATACACTCAAGGTCTTCGATATAGTTTTTATAAGAACTGTTCTTGAGTATGCCATTTGTGGCTTTTATTAATAAAGTAGGGCAGGAGAGTTCTGCATAAAATGCTCTAAGTTGATCTGGAGTCATACGTAAGGAAGACTTGTGACTTAGTTTTGAGTCATAGGTCCAAGAGTAACCATTTTCGTCATGCTTTAACTGTTGCTTCACTAAAGTAGTCGCAGCTTTAAGTGACAATCCACCAACTGACTTACGAAGCTCAGCTGCTTGATCTATGCTTTGAAAGTATCGTTTCTTTTTATTTGATAGATGTTCACGACTTAAAATTGCCTGACGCAGTGTTTTGGGAGTCTCTTTCGGAAGTGTTACTAAGGGGCCAATTCCATCAATCATAATCAACTGCCTGACTGACTCAGGAAAGGTAGAAGCTAAAATGATCGCAACCGCAGCGCCCATAGAGTGACCAATAAGGATGAAGGAATCAATTGATAGACCCTTAATTATCTCACGAGTCTTTTCAACATAGTCTATGAAGTGATACCAGTTTCCATCAGGTAAATGTGTGGAGTGCCCATGCCCAGGTAGATCTAGTGCATAGGTAGTATGTGGAAGAAGAGGGGCCATAGGCTCGAAACTAGCTGAGTTGTCTAACCATCCATGCAATGCAACTATAGAAGGTAGACTTTCGTCGCCTTGGTACTTGCGAACAAAAGCTTTCCCCCAACGACAATTGACAGTTAAATCTTCAGTCATTTATCTGAGTGACCAAGGTCTTTTTCTGGAAGGATTATATCGCGAACTCGACGCTTAAGTATTTTGGCTTCTGGAAAACCACCATCTACTGTTCTGTCCCAAACAATGGCATCATTTGTTTTAATGATAAATGTGCCGGGTTCATCAGCAGGTTTAAGCACCACTTCTTTTATATTGGTTTCAAAGGTTGATAAGACTTCTTGAGCTAACCAAGTTGCTCGAAACATCCATTTACAGCCAGGACAATACTCAATTGATACAGATCCGCTTCTCATAAAAAACTCTTTTTCTTTTACAGTAGATGCCGAATGAATAAAAGCTTATTTCGATGTTTGGATAAAGTAGAAAATAACCATAAAGACTATGGTCAAAAAGAACGTGCCAGAAAGCTTTAGTATGTACATCTTATGCTGATGGCCACGATTGATTGTATCTTTGATGACCAAACGAACAACTTCTAGATCTTTTTCCTTAAACTCTAAAGGCTTACCATCTTTTATGTGTTCTGAGAACTTGAGAAGTTTCTTTTCATTGTTGAAGTGTGAAGACAGGAGTAAATGCTGCGCCTTTTCATCGTCACCGACAGGTCTGTAGTTACAAGACTTGCAACGTTTCCATGCTGTAGGTTTGAAATCCCCACACTTATAACAAACAGCTTTCATTTATTCTCCAAAATATTCAGTTACTAAAGTTTCCACAAAAATAAAACCTTCAAGCTCAAAAGTGATAAAATTGCCAAAAATGTCTTTATTGAACATGCAAAAAATCTTTTCAATCATGCTATAAAAGCATTATGATAAATATATAGAAAACAAAGATTTTAATGAGGTGTCGTTATGGGTAATGTGATCATGCTTTATGTGCCATGCAAAGATGTGGACGAAGCAAAAGGTATAGCTCGGCAGCTAGTCGAGAAAAAGTTAGTTGCCTGTGCAAATATATTGCCAGGTTGTACATCGATTTATGAATGGCAAGGAAAGCTCTGTGAAGAGTCGGAAGCGATACTTATTATGAAAACCATAAATTCACTTCATATGGAAGTAGAAAAGGCAATCACAGATTTACATAGCTATGATTGCCCAGGAATTGTGGCGTTGAATTCCGACGAAGTCAATCTGCCGTTTGCACAGTGGATTGAGAAGTCGGTTAGTAACTAATTACTTTTCAACAATCCAAACGTTACGGAACATAGTAGGGTTACCGTGGTCTTGGAAATAGATAGGTCCTTTTGCAAGTTGCTTTCTCTTAGCACCTGCTCCAGTACCTGTCTTAAGTTCAAAGTTGTCATGAATCTTAACACCATTGTGAGCAACAGTGATAAATGCGTTCTTGATCTTTTTGCCATCTTTAAAAACTGGTGCAGTAAACTCTATGTCGTAAGTCTGCCATGTAAGTGGAGGGAAAGCCATATGAGTGTCAGCAAGCTTCATTTTGTAGAAACAGCCACACCATTGCTTGTTCACAGACTCTAAAGGAATAGCATTGTTTGCTGAGTCGAAGTCTAGACCATAAGAGTCAATTACTTGGATCTCATAGTTGTTGAAGATGTAAAGTCCGCTGTTACCACGGTCTTGGTTACTTGGGTTTCTACCAGGCTTAAAAGGAAGCATGAACTCAACATGCATCTTAAATGAACCAACTTCTTTCTTTGTTTTACCGCCAGCCCAAAGGATGCCGTCTTTAACATTTGTAAATCCATCAGCCATAGTCATGATAGCATTTTCAGGAGCAACTCTTCCCATTGTCGGGCTAGTGCGGAGGGCTTTAGTAAAGTCATCAACTCTAGCTTTAAGTTGGGCTGTATCTAAAACTTCTGATTTTATTTTTGATTTATCCCAGCCTGCACCTGGAAGACCACCTTGGAAAGTAGCGACGAGAAACTTGCCGTCTTTAAGAACTGTTGCTTGTAGACCAACACCATCTTTGACATAGTCGCCTTGATGAGCAAAACCAGGGTGCTCTTTTGTTGCTGTCTCAGCATCTGTCCAAACTGGAACTTTGTCTTTAGGCTTTGCATCGACTGATGCAAATAGGCAAATAGTCAAAAATAAGACTAGAAGTTTTCTCATATTAAATACCACTCATTTAAGTTTATGTAAGCTGAGGAACTATAAACTGAAACGAGAATTATGTAAAGAGAAATGAACAAATTTGTTCATTTTTATAAATTGCCTAATTTTGACGAAAAAGTGTTAAGGTTTGCCTATTTCGTACATCTCACGAACTTCATCAGCAGAAAGTGCTCGTCTCATGATCCCTAGCTCATCGATCCAACCCTCAAAGTCTCGACGACTTTTATGCTGAGAGTTAGCGCCAATATTTACAGGATAGTTATCTTGGCGGATATTTCCATAGGCTTCCCTCTCTACGTCTAACTTACCGTCAACATAGAGTTTCATCTTTTTACCATCGTAAGTACCAACAAGTAAGTGCCACTTAGCGTCATTCACTTCTTGTTTACCAAAAAGGTGTCCAGGAGCTGGCGTGAGTCCATTGCAGCAAAACTCCATAGAGTTAAGATGCTTCTTTCGCGCCAATCGCCATGTTCCATCACCTTTAGAGATGATTGTTTGCCAAGGACGGTCAAACTTTTTGACTTTCATCCAAGCGAAAACTGTGATTGGGCCAGGGATGTTGTAAACTTCATGTGATAAGAAATCGACGTAGCCGTATTCAGAAAAGTAAAGAGAGCCTTTTTGGTGCCAACGACCACTAATTGATAAAGTAGATATGATGTCTCCGTTGAGAGGCAAGTCTTGAGTAGCTAAAGCTTTATTGTGAAGTGTCTTTACTTGATTTTCGTTGATGTCTTCAAAGTCATAGTAGGCGACTGTATCTGGATCATTGATGAATTTCTTAGAGTAACTGAGCCACTTATTATAACGAACGGCGTCTTGCTGTTTTCTTTTATCTGAAATAAAGCTTTCTTGGGATATAACCGGCGCATCGCTTTTGGCCATAGCAAACTCACCACCGACAACATAGTCTTTACTGCCAGTTGTATTGAAGAATTGAACTTTACCTTTGTGGACCTGAAGGTTCGATTTGACTTGCTCTGAAGAAATAGTGAATTTTGTGCCTAGTACAAGAGCCTTAGAGTCTTTAGTGATGATCTGCATCTCTTTTCCTTTAGTCTGCTTCTTAACATCAGCAGTAAGATCACCAGTAAGTAAATTTATTTTTTTGCCACCAGCATCTGTGTAACTGACAAGAGCTGTACTGTTTGGCTGAAGTTCGATCGATGTTTTATCTGGGTATGTGAAAGATAGAGGTTTGTCTCCACTTAAAATCTTATCACCAGTTTGTAGTTCAAAGCTTTTAGAAATGCTTATTTCTTTACCTTTGCGAATGATCGATGCACTTGAGTCACTTGTTACTTTAGCGAAGTAACTATTACTCAATAGTATAAAGGATAGGGCGATAGCAGCGGCAAGAGAGCCAATAAAAGAGACAAGTCTATTTTTCTCGACAGGTTCTTTCGGTTTGGTTTCTTCTGCTTGTTCTTGTAAGTTTCTTATCTCGAAAGTTTTCGCCAAGAGTCTTTCATCCATGATGAAATTTAGGTATTTTTTGCGAAAAGCGTCATCGCGCATTTTCTCATTAAATTCCTTTAACTGTTCATCGGACAATTGATGATCAAGAGCTTGAGAAATAAATTCCAAGTCTTTGTCAATCATGTTCTAAACCTTCAATTTTTACTTTTTTGTTTATGCAACTAGCAATCGATGCTCGAAGTCTTTGCAGTAGTGAAAAAGTCGCTACTGGAGTTCGATTTATCTTATCTGCTATTCTTTGAGCAGAAAGTTTCTCGACA
>JAJPOQ010000065.1 GCA_021232515.1 Lentisphaeraceae bacterium | reverse complement strand
TCTTCTGGAGTTTTCACGACTAGCACCTTAGGTAATAAATCATCTCGTCCATATTTCTTAACCCATGAACGCACCGTATCACTACCTGGTATATCATAGGCCCGAGAAGCCTCTCTAATACTTGTAAACTTTCCTGAGGCTGCTCTTTCACTACCTTTAACTTAAACGTTTCACTGTAACGAATCGAATATTTCATCCAATTTCCTTTTGATTACAGTGTCAACCTATACCCGGACTACACAATCTGCTTTTTCTTTGATTCAGTTGATATATCTAATTTAGCATCAACAACTTTACCATCCTCACCAAACGCCATAAGCGCAGCATCAAGAACTTCCTGTTGTTTACCAAGATCCTTAATTTCAGCATGTAACTCTGCCGATACTTTTAGTGTAAACCTTTTCATACTCAACTATTATTCTTTAGCTCTAGGATACTGACATAAAGAATAAAATTATTCTTTTCATAAGTAAAAGAATAATACCTATCAGTAAAAAATTCAAGATGAGATAACTACTGAGTAAATTCTCAAAATCAGTCAAGGGTTCTCTTAGTTTCTGACTAAGCTTGCTGAAAGGAATAAGGCTGTATTTTAAGAAATCACCATAATAATCCACTGTAAACTGGTTATCTAATTCTTAATAGAGAGTTCACGCTACGCAGAAACTCTCTACATGTGTATGAATGTATAGGCTATAAACTAAAGGATTAGCTCCATGGGTAAACTGAATTCTAAGATCTGCATTTTCGTCTCACTGCTACTGCTGACGTCATCGTCACTACTAGCAAAAACAGTGACAAATGCTGATGAACTGATCAAAGCCATCAGCCAAGGTAAAGCAGGTGACACCATTGAACTTGCGGCGGGGACTTATGAGCTAAAAGCATCTCTCAAGCCAAAGGCTAAAATGCAGATAAAAGGTGCCGGTGTTGGCAAAACTATTATAAAGTCTGCCGCTTCATGGAAACCTGGCAAAAAAGGTCTGCCAAATAAAGACAATCCCCAAGCTTACCTTTTTAATTTCGACAAAGCAGATGGCTTAAAGATCTCCCACATGTCGCTTTATGGGCCAACCCTTCATGGAGCCATCTATGGAAGAGGTTCTACAGATGTCGAGTTTCATAACCTTCATATCGAAAACTTCTTCTACAGTGGTATTCGCAGCTTCGTCATTAACAGCTTCCGCATTCATGATTGTACCTTTCACAATGCTGGTGGCACAGTCAAGCATCAAGGTGGAGCGATGTACCTAACTTGGTCTAAAAAATCCGAGTTTTGGAATAACCGCATCACAAAATCGAAAGAGCACTCACACCACTATGGCATAAAGGGTCGTGGCATAGTCGACAGTCGAATCCACCACAACACGATATTGATCAATTTCTCTATAGAGTTCCCCTTTGAAAACGATAAAAATACCGAGATAGATCACAATTATGTTACCGGTACACTGTCTCTTCCTAAACATGCTGGAGGCATGAAAATCAACGAAGGTGAACACTCCTTCCACATCCACCATAACTACTCTAGCAGTTCATATGCAATCGAGTTACCGCGCAACAATATGGAAGTGAATCACAATCTTTTTGACTTCAAAACAACAGATGATAAAGGCAATCTTCTCTGTAACTTTAGTAAGGCAAATGTGCCTGGTTACATAAAGTTTCACAACAACCTAGTGATGAATCCTGGCAGAGGTCTTTTCTGGACTCATGGCCCGCATGAAAATATTCACTTCTACAACAATCACGTTAAGGCGAACACCCTAACTCGGAAAGATGGCTTTATTGGTATTCACGGTAAGTCCAACTTCTCTAACACAGTCATCAAAGATAACATCTTTGAGTGTAACTCTGCGAACCCTCGCCCACTCCTTCGAAATGACGCTAGTTACAGAGCTACTATCGAAAATAACTCTTTTGAAAATGTGACTGACACTGACAAATTTAAAAATCCTCAAACAGGAAAAACTAAAGGCCTAACAGAGCCCCTAAAGTTTAAGTGTGGTGTAAATGGCGAGTACTCTGTTGATCAGTGGACTCTGACTCCACCGAAAAAGTAAGACGTCTTTTTAAAGGCCTCATAGAAATGGGGCTTAACTTCAAGCTAAACATCGGCGATAAAAAGGAGCCTTTTAAAGCCTGTGTTGGCAATAGGAGGTGAGCGATGAAGAACGACAGAATTGAAGTCGGGAAAATTTGTTCCTTTGACAATTAGAGATGATCCGCTTGGAAGTGTACGAACCTCTGAGTCTCCAACTTTCTGAATCTGTGTTCCTGGACCGGCGTATGTACAGATCATTCTACTATTTACAGAGTCTACATGAAACTTCTTGCAACTGTCTCCGGACAAGACTTCAAAGCGACAAGTCAATTTCTTTTGAGAGTGAACTAAAGAATCAAATAGCCTCAACTTCTCTTGAATGTCCAAACTGTAAGCTCGATTCTCTATATCCAAGTTTCGACACACTTTACGAACAAACCTCAAGGCTTGAGTAAGATCATCAAACGATCTTTCGATAAAAAGTTCATCTTCATTGAAGCCATTTAACATTAACTCTTTCTCACTCAATATATGAGCAAGGTCTTGTTCTAAAACTTTACTGAGCTCCTGTTGAGGAACTTCAGAAAATTTTATTGGCGGCGGTAAGTAAAGTGCCCCAACTTGAGGATCAAAAAATGATCTCGAAGTGTGAGTGACACCAAAACTTTCTAGGTTTATCTCTTCAGCTACAGCATACACTTTTGCACTTCCTTTTTTTGTAAAAGTTCAATGAGTGCGCTAAGATTAGCAGACTTACTCCAAGAGGGATTGTATTAAAAGAACTAAGGTTAACTTCATCCACTTCTGAAGGCTCATCAACAACTTTAACTTCAGGTGATTCAACGACTGTAGTATTAACTTCACTTGGACAACAGCTTTCCCCTTCACAAGTAACTTCTTCTATGGCAATCGGCGGGCAACAATCATCTTCTTTAATAGTTCCATGAGCCGTCAAACCAAGCCCCAAAACACCTGTAAATAAAATGATTTTTGACTTAAAGCGCTTATAAGAAATGATAAAAACTGGCAGACCAATTATAAATGCTACGACGAGCATAAAGTTATGAAAACCAGGTGAATTGACCATACTACCTAAGTAGGTGCCAACCGCGGCTAAAAGCCAAGGGAGAAACAGGCAGTGCAAAAGACAAAGAACTGACGCACACATACCCAAACAATCTATATCAAAATATTTTTTCATAAAAAAAACACGTCCGGGAGAGAGTCGGACGTGCCTCCATGCCTACTAAATTAAAACTTATCGTAATCTGTCTTACTACAGAACTTTGTTAGCTTTGTACCGTCATCATCGACTGCCTTGAGGGCATAGCGAATTGATTCGCCTTTCGAGGTTTGCTTTTTGTACTCAACCTTTTCGATGTTGCCCGAACCAATTTTCACTTTGGCTTTTTTCTTAACGCTGTAAAACTCAACTTCCATTTTGCATCCTTTTTTCTGATCGCTATAATAGTAATGATAATTCATTATCATTACTAAGTCAAGAAAAGACTACATAAATATTTTGGTATTGTTTTTTAGCAAAAATCTAACTGCTTTCAATTTCAAAAACCTAAGCAAATAATGCTCAATTTTGATCTCAAAAAGCAACTTCAGTACTTTTAGACAAAAGATGAAAAACTACCTGTCAGCTAGAAAAGAGCTTAGTGAATCCCTACATTAAAAATCTAAACCACCTTAAGAATCATCGACTTTATCTAATCAAGTTAAGGTCAAAATCACCTAAAGTTCACAGTAAAATGATGACCGTATTAATTAAAATACGAACAGCTTGAAGATAACATTTAATTAGAATTCATAATGAATAACCAGCCCACTCACTAATGATAATTAAATATCATTAATAATCAAAACTGGCTTGTTGAAACCATCTTATAGTCTTATTATTGATAATAGAATATCATTATCAATAATTTAATATGGTTCAAAAGATGAAAAAATTACCTGTCACTGTCTTATCCGGTTTTCTTGGATCTGGAAAAACAACTTTACTCAGTCACATACTTAACAATAAAGAAGGGCTGAAAGTTGCTCTTATTGTTAATGACATGGCTGAAATAAACATTGACTCACAATTGATCAGTAAAAATGGCGATGCTCTTTCACAAAAAGATGAAAAATTGGTAGAATTATCTAACGGTTGTATCTGCTGCACTTTGCGTGAAGATCTTCTTGAGGAAATTCAAAAACTGGCAAAAGAAAACAGGTTTGACTACCTCGTAATCGAATCAACTGGTATTTCTGAGCCGATGCCGGTTGCCGAAACTTTTGAGTTTGAAGATGAAGATGGATTTTCTTTAAAAGATGTTGCTACACTCGACACGATGGTTACCGTTGTTGATACTTTTAACTTTTCCAAAGATTTTAAATCTGCAGATATACTCACCGATCGTGAAGAGTTTCTATCGGAAGAAGATGAACGCTCTATCTCCGCCCTATTGGTAGATCAGTTGGAATTTGCTAATGTTGTCATCATGAATAAAGTTTCTGAGTGTTCAAAAGAAGATATTTATCGAACTGAACAAATAGTTCGTTCATTGAATCCAACCGCTAAAATCATCAAAACTGACTACAGCAAAGTCGACCTTAAAGAGATTATCAATACCAAACTTTTCGATTTTGACAAAGCATCAAACTCACCACTTTGGATGAAAACTATGCTTGGTCAGGAAAGTAGTGAATCCGATGAATTCAACATTTCATCATTCTGTTACCAAGCTAGACGCCCTTTTCATCCCGAAAGGTTTTTTCAATTTGTCCATGATGAACTCGATGACGTCATACGCTCTAAAGGCAGTTTTTGGTTAGCCAATATAAATGACCATGCCTTGAGCATGCAGATCGCCGGAGCACTTGGAGACTATGGTCTTGAAGCAAAATGGCTAGCGGCGGCGATGATCGATGAACCTGAATTAGCCGAAGAGTTTTCTGACTATATAAAGGAAAGTTTTGAAGGTCCCTATGGCGACCGCAAGCAAGAAATAGTCTTTATCGGAATTCACTTCAATAAAGAACAACTCATTGAAAAACTAAACAACTGCTTAGTAACTGATGAAGAGTTTTCCAAAGGACCAGATTTCTGGAAAAGCTTCAGCGACCCGTTCAATTTTGAAGAGCAAATACTTGAGGTTCAACAGGAGTATTTAGAAAACGAAGAAGAACTCGCAAAAGCTCACTAATTGTTACGACCCTCTACATCGGGTGGAGCTATCCCCCTAGCTCCAGGGCAGTCGAACTTTGTCTCTCCCAGATTATTCGACTGCCCATTTTTAATTTGAAGAATAGGAATTTAAAATGCTAAGCTACCTTCCAGACATACTAAACGATCACGAAATCATTCCGCAGGAGTCCTTTGGCGCCAATACAAATTGTCAGAAAAGTTGTTGTTATAGCAAAGTAAATACACCGAGAATTAAAGATCTTATAAGACCTAGTGGCAATCTACGGCAGCTAGATAAGCGTTTGGAGAAAGTTGTTACAAATGCAACTGAAGTAAGAGAGTTTGTGATAAAAGCAAAGAATGAATTGGGCTTTGAGTACCTTCAAGTAGAAGACCAGCTTCAAAATATCGCTTACATGATCATGCGCAGATTCAATTTAAACAAACTCAATTGTCGTATGGACTTCATACACTCTGACAAGTGCAAAAGCTTTCATGTGGACAATGTGTATCTGAGAACAATCACGACTCTAGTGGGCCCGGGCACAGAACTTCAACTAAGTAATAATCCACACAAGGTCACTCAAGTAAAAACAGGAGATACTCTGTTGATCAAAGGCAACCACTTCCCCGGAGGGAATAATCATGCCTTACATAGATCTCCTAAGATCTCACACCTCGGAAAGACTCGATTGATTTTTGTCATGGATTATTAAAATTCAAACTACCCTTTTCTTCCTAAACCTTGGCAAACAATGAATATAAGAAATAACACTCGAGAAACAAAAGCGACTTACATGCTCCCCACTTTAGACTTCACAAAAAGTGTTGATGGTTTGGTTCCAGTAGTCGCCCAAGACTATCAAACTAACGAAATACTTATGCTTGCTTTCACAAATGAAGAAGCTTGGAACTACAGCTTAAAAACAGGCTATGCAACGTATTGGTCGCGTTCTCGGTCGGCTCTATGGAAAAAAGGTCAAAGCTCTGGTCATCTCCAAAAAATCAAAGAAATACTAGTCGATTGCGATAAGGATTCTGTCATTCTTAAAGTCGACCAGTTAGGCTCGGCAGCCTGTCATGAAGGTTACAAGTCATGCTTTTACAACAGAGTTGATGGGGAGTCATACACGAATATCGGAGAAAGCATTTTTAATCCTGAAGAGGTCTACAAGAAATGAAAACAGAAAGTTTAGAAACGATTGGAGACAGCCACATCTCAACTAGTGCGGAAACTCCCCTACTGCCTAATGCTTTTACAAAGTCTGACGAGCAAAAAATATGTAATATTGAGCATCACTTTAGCATGATCATGGAGGAACTCGGCCTAGACTTGTCAGATGATAGTTTGTCTGGCACACCCTACCGTGTTGCGAAGATGTATGTCAAGGAATTATTTTATGGTTTAAAGCCGGAGAACAAACCAAAACTCTCTACTTTTGAAAACAAGTACAACTATAGAAAAATGTTGATTGAGCAGAACATAACTATCAACTCTGCTTGTGAGCACCACTTTTTGCCCATGACCGGCGTCGCCCATGTTGCCTACATTCCTAAAGACAAAGTTATAGGACTTTCAAAAATAAATCGCTTGGTGAATTACTATGCTCACCGCCCACAAGTTCAAGAAAGGCTCTCCTTGCAGGTACTAAAGGATCTTCAAAAAGTTCTTGAAACCGAAGATGTGATAGTCATGATTCTCGCAAAACACCTATGTGTTTCAACAAGAGGCATAAAAGATCAAAGTAGCTCCACAACAACTATGGAGTTTGGCGGTTGTTTCAAAGATATATCACATAGAGAAGAGTTCCTCAAGATCATTCCGCAGGTACAACTATGAAAAGAGAGCATACTTATGAATAACGATATGAGAGAACTGTATCAGCAAATGATTCTAGCTCACAATAAAAGCCCTCGTAACTTTCGAATCATAAACAACCCAACTCACTACGCAGAAGGTCACAATCAGTTATGTGGTGATAGTCTCGAGCTATATCTCATTTTAGATGATAACAAGCTTATTGAAGACATCTCCTTTCAAGGACACGGTTGTGCTATCACCAAATCTGCTGCATCTATGATGACCGAAGCCCTTAAAGGTAAAACAGAAGAAGAAGCTCGAAAAGCTTTTGAACAGTTTCACCTCCTCATAACAGGAAAACTCCAAGGAAAAGAAGCCCAAAGAACCTTAGGTAAGCTCGCAATATTTTCCGGTGTTTGGGAGTATCCAGCACGAGTCAAATGTGCTTCACTTTCTTGGCACACTGCCAAAGCAGCTTTAGATAAAAGAGAATTTGCATCAACGGAGTAACTCGTTAACTGCAAAGGAGAATAAGATGACTAGATTCATTAAAAGTAATAAGTCAATGACAGCCTTGCTGAACGCCTTTCGAATGGATGAGAATGAACGTCTTCTACGCCTCCTGCCGGCTCACCTGCCAAGCGAGACTCGTAAAGGTACTCTATATCATTATCTTTGCTGTCTAATAAATTAAATACTGAAAACTTAAGTTCCCAGTCATCCCAACGGTAACCAGCGTGCCAGTTAAAAACCATGGCTGTATCTGATTCTGTAGATGAGTTACTATCAAGAGGTCTTCTACCGTAATAACGCATCCTTATGGAAGAGTAAAACCTATCCATTTGAAAATTTATTCCAGTACTTAGAGTAAAAGGTAGAGATCCTTCTATGTCCTGTCCCTCACCTGCTTCGTTTTCTGTAAATCTAGAATCAGTAAGTGTTGTCTCTAAATCAAAAATCCAATTTTCATTTATCCAGTATACTGTGGCCATTTCAAGGCCATATCTTCTCGAAGAACGGCTTGCTTCTGTCGTTCCTGCATCACCTACAAATAAAAGTTCAGAATCAGACTCCATAAGCCAAAGACCAAAAGATGCATTAAAGTTACCAGGGTCAAAATAGCGAATACCTGCTTCTGCCCCCCAAGTTCGGACAAGAGGGTCAACATCATCAATCGCAGCCATTGTAGAAGGATCAACATTTATAGAAACACCACGAGCGTCATTTGAGTGAAAGCCTTGACCAATACCTGCATATACTTCTATAAAATCGTTGAAGTCATACATAAGGTTGATTTTAGCTGAGCCTATACCATCTGAATCTTGACCACTGTTTACAGAAAGATTGCTATTATTTCTGAAAGAATAAAAGTCATAGCGAAGTCCCAAATTTAGTCTTAAATTGTCCGTTAGACTTGCATTAGAGTCTAGGTAGGCCGAGTGACTCATTTCGTCAACCTCATCTTCACGAACTGTAGAAAGAATTTGTCTATTTGACGTTTTTTTCAGCGCTACTTCTGGTATACGGTCATATTGAAATTCATAGGCGAGTATATTTTCAAATTCTAAGCCCCCTAAATTAAAGGAGAAACTTCTTTTTACACTGGAACCCAAAATTTCTCTATCGTCCGATTGTTGAAATTGATCACCATTAACAGGGTCATCAAGGAAATAAGTAAAGTCAGACCAAAGTTTCAAGTCGTACTTTATGTAGTAGGCTGAGATATCCCATGGGCCAGTTGTAAGGTCAGCTGACAAACTATAACGGCTTGATCTTCCACCATTTGATTCATTTAAGGAGCCATACCGGTCAACCAAACCACTCTTAACAGCCCGTTCAGCAATCTGATCAACAGAGTCCCAGTTATTATTGTAAGCTAAAAATGTTAATGCGAATCGATCCGAAGTATTAAATTTCCAGGTATTTCTAATATAAGCGTTAAACTTTTCTACATTTTCCTCTGCACCCGTCCAAGGACCATCATACGAGTGACCTTCGAAAGCATATATCAAGTGGCTATTTTCACTACTCTGAAATGAATCTGCAAGGAGCAATCTGTAAAATTCATACTGACCAAGTTCTAACTTCAAAAAGCCTTCTTCAAGTGTATCTTTCAGTCTGAAAAATGCCCCACCAGCCCCTGAAAAGTCTCCAATGTCGGCGTAGTAAGGTCCTTTATGATAATGTATATTTTCAAGCAATTCCGGCATAATAAAGTTCATATCTGCATAGCCCTGACCGTGACCATGAGAACGCATATTTATTGGCATTGAATCAAGTTTAAAGCTGAAGTCTGTTCCATGGTCCAGATTAAAACCTCGAATAAAATACTGGTTTGCTTTACCTGAACCACTATGCTGTGTCACCATCATTCCCGGGATGAGTTCTAGCATCTCTCCTGTTCTTGAAAGAGGCCTTTCAGAGAGCTCACTTTGCCCAATGCTGCCTTCAGATGCAGAAACGGCACTATTTGAAAGATCTAAATACCTGCCGTAAACTTTAAAATTTTCTTTTTTAACAGAATCTGCCATATCTTCATGAGCAAAAACCGGCAAATATATAACAAGATAAAGAAAAAAATATTTCATGGAAACCCCGTTTTTATGACAAAGCTAATACTAGCTGATTTTCCTTCAAGCTGAGTAAATTGAATAAAACAGGTTTCTACTCTTTTAGAAAATGTTATTATTTTCATAGAAGACTATGAAAATAATCTTTTAGAAGACCAACTAAAGCCTTTGTTATTTTTCTACCTCTTGGTCGCTTACGAGCTTCCGTACTTATTTGTAAACATCATTTATACTAGCTTGAATATTCCCCATAACTATTTACACTTAATTGATATTGAATTATCATTATTAATATATACTTAAAAACTTCTCCTTAAACTAAAGACAACAAATGAACGATGAGGCTGACATATCTGAAGAAAAACAAGAGGTTTTCTTCATTTTAAAATGCATCTCTTTGAGCGCCATTTTCATAACTAATCACTGGATTTTTTATTTTTTTGCCCCCGGCGAAGAGTTTACTCAGGCCGCAAGTTTATTGGTAGCTACAATTATTATTTTCATTCCAGTTATTTCTGAAGCAAAAGAACACTTTCATGAAGGGAAATTTGGAATGAATGAGCTTGTTCTCATTGCAATGGCAGTGTGTTGTGCACAGTATCAATACATGGAAGCTGCCATAATTGGTATAATCATGAGTCTCCATGAAGTTATTGAACACTGGACGCCAAGTGGATCCACTTCAAGTTTGCAGAATGCACTTAAACTTCATGAAAAAGATGTCGTAAGAATCAACTTAGACAAAACTGAAACTGTTAAAGCCAGCCAATTAAAAAGGGATGATATTATCCAAATTCTTCCTGGTGAAGTATTTCCTGTTGATGGAAGAGTAACAGAAGGTCAAAGTACTGTAGATAAATCCTCTATTACAGGAGAGTCTATACCAGTAGATGTCGGAGTAGGAACTCAAATACTAGCAGGAACATCTAACTTATCTGGTCTACTAACACTTAAAGTTTCAAATGCTGTTAACGAAACTGTTATTTCTCATCTAGATAAAATCATGACTGAAGCCAAAGAGTCAAAAAGTGAAATAGCTTCACTAGTAGACAGAATTTCCGCACCCTACGCCATGTGTGCTCTGGCGATGTGTATTACCGTTTTCTTTTTCACTAAAAATGCCGACCAAGCAATAGCACTTCTGATAGTTAGTTTCCCAGATGCACTGGTCATGGCGGCTCCACTTGCAATGGTTGCTGCACTCACAAATTGCGCTCGATGCGGAATACTTCTAAAGACGCCACAGTCCCTTCTTAGAGTCTCAAAATGCCCATCAATCCTTATGGATAAAACAGGAACTCTCTCTCAAGGCGATCTTACAGTAAAAGAAATTCATTCAGAACAGTCAAATGAACAAGAGCTAATCAACTACTCTGTCGCCTTAGCAAAACTAAGTAATCATCCTGTTTCTACCTCAATCGCCTCTTTAACAGCTACAAAAACATATAATGTAATCAACTTTAAAGAGGAACACGGACTCGGTATATCTGCTACAATTGATGATAAAACAGTCTGTATCGGACGCTATAAATGGATACAGAAACTTGACAAAAACATCTCTCTACAACTGCCTTCAAATCTTAGTATGTCTGTTGTCGCAATAAATGGCAAATTTGCAGGTTATTTCAAACTAGAAGACAGGTTGAGAAACGAAACTCGTAAAGTCATTTCTCTACTCTTGAAAGACTCTTACACTAAAATCAAAATCATCTCAGGCGACCTCATCTCACGCGTTAAGACTATAGCAAAAGAACTGAATGTTGACTTTAAAGGGGAATGCCTACCAAGTGATAAAGTCGATGAAATAAAAACAGCTAGTAAGCATAGCGACGTTATATTCGTTGGTGACGGGTTAAATGATGCACCTGCTATGGCAATCGCTGATATAGGCATATCTATGAAAGGAACTGGCAATGAACTTACAACGGGGAATGCCGATATCATACTACTTAGAAACGATCTAAGCTGCCTACCTTTTTTAAGAGAGCTCTCTGTTAAAACAAATGCTATAATTGCTCAAAACATCATATTTGGTGTAGGCTTTGTTATTCTAGGAATATTTCTCGCCGCAACTGAAGTACTAAGCCCTGCATTTGCAGCAATATTTCACTTACTCGATGCCATTTTTATAGTCTTTAACAGTGCAAGACTCATGAGAGTGAACTTACCTGAATAAATTGGCCGTTAATTTTCAAGATATTTTATTGATAATTAATTATCACTATATTGCATTATTCAAAACAGTCACCATGTTAACTAATGATAACATGTTATCATTAGTTAAACAAAACATTAAGCATGATGAATATTCATAGTACTTCATCAGGCTCTTGGGCAGTCGGATGACACTTTATCCCAAAATCCGGCTGCCCAATTTTTTATTTACTCCCTAAACTTGTTCATAAACTAAAGCTAGCTTTCACTAATAAAAAAGTTGTGATTTAGCTACAATGAAGTCGAAGATTCGTTAATCTCTTTTAGAAATCATACTTCTGCATTTATTTCAAAATCGACCGATCAAACAACTCTAGTCTAATAAAGGCAAGAAATATAATGATGCATTAAAAAACTGATTTAATCAGTAAAAGTATAGCAAAAAAAGCCTAACATATAAAAAAGTTAGTTATAGGAGCCTGAAAGAATTCTTATACAGGCTCTTTCCTAGACAACTAAAAGATTATCACTTTTCTTGCCAGCTTAGGTCTCTATCTAAATCATAGAATTTAGCTGTTTCTGGATCCAAACAAGTTAAATGAACCCAACCATTGCCAAACAACTTCTGCAAGATTTCCTGCTCTTTGACAATTTTCAAAATTCTTGATTTGGGAGCATGAACGACGACTGAAAGACGCAGACACTCGTGATAGTTTTCAGTATCACTCTTATTCACTGACTGCAGTGGCAGTCCATGCATGAGATCACTCGCATTTCCCTGCATCACTCCAACTTTACCAGTTATATTTTGAGTAACTTTGCTACCGCTTCCATATGAAGTGTTGTTCAGCGTTGAGAAAAAATACTGTGCATTAATCCATTGAGTCACAACCATCGGTGCTGTCAAGATGGTCGTTAGCAGAGAGCCATTTTTATCATCTTGCCAATCATATGAGTGTAAAAAAGACCGCCCGGCAAGATCAACTCCTTTTGTCAAAGATCTAGCTCCAATAATAAAGGCTGCATTTCCAGCCAATCCCCATTCTGGACGAACTTGGGCCCAGTCCTGAGAGCGAGTTTGAATTTTCTGCTCGGTTTTTTGCGATGTTTTCATCCCCATAGTCCCGCTACGCCACTTACAGTTTTCTGTCCGTACTACGCTAAGATCTTTTTTAAGTTTGTTGAGTTTTTCTTCAAAACTATCCGGAACATCATGATCATAGAAAACGACTTCATCGGTCGTTGTATTATGCTCTGCAGCTAAAAACCATGTTTTCTGAGTTATACAAATGCCCTGTTCTTCTAGTGCTTTTCGCACTTCCACTCTATTAAGTATGCTACTGAGGATTCGTGCATTAGGAGCACCATGTCGACCACCACAAGCGCCACAATCTAAAGCCGTCTCATATGCATTATTTTTAGTTGAGCTTCCATGTCCACAAAAAACTACTAATCGCGAAAAATTCCTAGTAAGACCCATAAGCTTCAAGGCATTCGCACCATATGAAACTTGCTGTTCAAAAGGTATAGAATCAATTTTTGGACTAACATCATAACTCGGGTTACAAACGCTCTTCAGCTTTGCACCAATAACTGCTGTCTTTTGCGGGGCTATACTTCTTAACCCCATCATGAGTCCAGACCAAAGTCCAACAGTTTCAACAAGACTAAAAGGTGTAGTGAAGTTGTATTTAACACTTTGATAAAGGCGCTTAAAGTTTTGTGAGCGATTAAAACCTTTTTTAGCTAATTCTCGATTTTTAATCGGCTTTTCAACTATCTTATGTGCCGGCTTCAAAAGTACCGGACAAGAAGAGTGGCTGCTTCCACTGACTTCATCTTCAATACTAACTGGAACTCCGAAGAAACCAGCAAAACCAAGAGTTTCATACTTTCCTTGGGCCTCTAAAGACTTTCGAAATGGTTCTGAACGCACATCTATACAAAAAGCTAGTTGTGCATCTGCTTCTGAAGCTTCTACCGAAAACTTGCTTTCATCATCCAGCTTTTCAAAAAGATTTTTTCTAAATGACGATTCATTCTTTTTAATTAGACAGTACAGCTCTTTAACATCTGTTTTTTCCAGTATTTGTTCATGCCAAGACAACAACTCTGCTGCATCTGACCATAACAAACAAGTCAACATAAGGCGCAGAGCCATGTACCCTTCTTTACTTACGCTGTTTGGGTTTGAGTTATCTTTCTCATCTGCCCAGTCTGTTCTGTATTTTATATAGGCAGCCCAACCTGGTAAAGTTGTAAGCATAAGAGTTAAAAACTCTTCATGTTTCTCCAAAGGGATCTTCAAGTTATTAAGGCACTCAGAAATGATCTCTTTAGGGTCTTCCGAAAGACTATTTAGCCACTCAGACTTTCCTTTGTCTCCAGAACAAAGACTTGTATCAAAGCGCATAAGTAGTTGGCAACTCTTTAAAAGTCCCATATTTCTCATAGGCATGCTTATCGTCGATTGACCTTCGTCAAAAAAAGCCTGCAACCACTTAATTGTGTGACGATTTACAGTCTCCATAAATTCAGGAAAATGTTCTTGTTGAAAATATGCTTGAGCATTTTTAAGAGCTTCTTCAAAAGGCTGATCTTCAAATCCCGAGATGGGATTGACCGCTGCAAGGTTTCTCAATGGCCAGAAAGGCCCTGTTTTATTCCAGCTATTTTCAATGATTTTGTTTTGATCAGTCACAACTTTTTCCGAAAGGGTCTTTTCTGTTTTTACTTCTATAGCTTTGTCTATTACAATCATCATAGTCCCCTTAAACTTTATATTTATTGCGATTTGCAGTTACTGTTTTAGGATGCGGCTGACTTGCATTCAGCATACGTACGTAAAATTTTAAAATCCATTCAGGATAGTTTTTTGGGTTTTCAATCGTGCGGCGAAAGACTATCGCCAACCATGCTACGGTTAGAAATGAGAGAGCAACAGTATGTAAGGCATTTAGCTCTAGTGGCTTTGAAATGTTCATTGGCAGCAAGGTATATGTTACCAACTTGATACTCAATCCATAAACTAAACCCATGAGCATAGTTAATGCAGCAATTAAGGGTAGAAACTTTACAGAACTATTACTCAGTAAAGGTAGAGCCATCTGCGTACCTGCAATCAATGCCAGAGCCACAAGAAACACGGTGGTGTCAGCTGCCACGAAGTTCTTACCACTCGATAGACAAAAAATATAAGCTCCAGCTAAGCCACAAACAAAAGCTAAGCTAAAATTTTTTAAGGATGGTGGATAGTCAAGATCTAAGCGCTTTACCTTAGCTGCCGAACCTGAGGATAAAAATAAATAGGCTTTAAAAAGACCATGCCAGCATAAATGTGCTACTGCAGCAGGGAACAGTCCAAGGCCGCATTGCGCAAACATAAATCCCATCTGGCCCATAGTTGAGTTCGCCAACATTCTCTTCACATCGCTTTGCATAAGTTTCCAAAGCGTACCTGTAAGAGCTGTAATGATCCCGATAACAAAGATACTATTTAGGAGAACTGACTCTTGAAAATAGAGAGGTGCAAATCTAGCCAAGAGAAAACCACCACCGTTTATCAAACCAGCATGCATCATCGCTGAAACTGGCGTTGGCGAGTTAAGTGAACTTGTTAACCAACGGTGAAATGGCCAGATTGCAGACTGCGTCATACTCGTCAAAATTATAAGTAAACCACCCGTTATGAGACTTGAATACTTAAGTTCACTAGATAGAATTTTTTGAATTGACGTTTCTCCAGTGTCAACAGACAATACAAGAAATGCTGCTGCTAGAAAAGTGATACCTAGAAGAAAGTTTTTGAGTGCTAGTTTAGAAGACTCTACAGCCGCTGGCCACTCCTTTTTGTGGACCATCAAACGAGTGAGAACATAACTACTTATTGTCCAAGCCGTAAGAAACAGCCAAATATTATCCGCGATCACCAGTATAAAGACCGATGTAATGAGAAAGCACAAGTTTATATAAAAAACTCTCTGTTTGCGATCACCTTTCAAATAACGAGCTGCATAAAAAGAAATGCAAAGTCCTACAAAACCGACTAAAGAAACCATAACCAGGCTCAAACGATCAAAGACAAGTAGACTCTCAATTGCACTCATCACAAACCCCTTTTACACAGAAGGTTTGACAATTTAGAACGCTAAATATTTCGCTGATTGCATGAGATATTTTCAACTCATACACAATAAATTCTTGATTCAAAGGGTATTTCATTTCAAAGTTCCAAAGTTTTATATTCAGTAGAAATCAATAAATTGGGGTTAGTATTTATAATTATTTTTCCAATTGAGAGAAAAGCTAGATTATTTAAGTTTCAAAAGCCTTCTCGTAGTCATCAATGTTTAAAACTCTTAAATTTAAGCCCTCTCTGAGGAGGCGTTCAAATTATTCATTTGCTTTGACGATTTACTAAAAAAAAATTACTCATTTCCAATTCTCTATTGTTAAAGTTAAGGCAAATATAAGCCACTATGTTCATGTTTCAATATACACGTATTACATTTCATGTAAATTTTAGCATATTTATTTTTTGAGATAATAATTGTGAGTTTCTGAGCTTAAACACTAGTCCGCAACTTTATACCCGAAGAATTTTTAAAGGTTAAAATTGAATACTTCGATGAAGTATTGCTCATCCTCATATCACAAGATGTCCATATCTTAAAGAGTTTTAAAACTTAAACCCTCTAGCATGGATGCTCTAAATTCAAAAGAAAAACTTTGATTAGGTCCCATTCACTGCGTAAAAGTATCTTTATGGAAATGTTTTATTTATGATCTTCTGAAACTAGTTGGCGGGGGGGATGATGACTAATATCTTAGATACATCCTAGTTATTTGTCTAAATGACCTGAAAAATAAATCTTTTGTTTGTGGAATAAGTATGACCCTACAGGAATTTATTACATTTAAGCCCAACAGATCAAATATTTCACCACAAACTAGCATCACTATAATCAGCAGAAAAGGATTCCCAAAAAATTCTGTAGTAAAAGTCAACATACTAAGCTATTAAGTATCAACTATTGAAGATTAACAAAATATTGTACCTTCACACCAAACTTTAGATAAATTCATTTGCTAGATCGTTGTAGGTTAAAGACTAAAAGAATCGCCCCGTAAAAAAATCCTTAATGGCTAAAATGCCGATTGTAATAACAAAAAGTGGAAACAGAGCCAAATCCATAATAAGAACCCTCGTATTTTATAAGGTTTTCATCTCATAAATTGTGCCAATATTTAAGTATAAAACGCACCATTATTGATAAGCATTTAAGATAATATTATGAAAAAACAGTTCACTCTCATTGCAGTAGCTGTTGTTCATCTGCTACTCGTAGCAATAGCTGGTGTAGTTGTTCCTCTAGCTCTAGGATACTCTCAGCGTTCACACAGTTCGACCAGCGCGGGAAATATCGCCCAACTGACTGCAAACATAAATAAGTATGAAGTTGAAAACTTCCAGATGCAAAATGGCTGGGAAAGTTTGGTAAGTACCGACAACACTGTATACAGTGCTGACTTCTCTGCTGTCGCGGCTTAAACTATTGATACTGAAATTGTCAATAAACTAAGTGCTGTTGGAACTACAACAAATTTTTGATCTTAATCTAACCGATGGATTTCCTACATTTGAAGATGCCTCACTGCTAGCAACATTTACTGCAAGCACAGGTGCAAATGAAGTAGATGTATCTTCCATACTTGGTGCAAGCAACTCAAATGCCGATACGTAGATTGCTTTTGAAATAGGTGAAAGCCTAACAGCTGTCGCTATGACTATGACAAGTGTAACATACGACTTCCCTAAAGCTGCAGAAAAACCAGAAGACTCCTGCAAAAGATTCACTGCTACATTCAACGTAATGTGGCGAAAAAGCAAAGTTTGTTGGTGTGCTTGCCAATGATGATGGAGAACTAACTAACTTGTCAAATCATATCAACGAATATTACGAAGCCAATGAATAGTTTCAATTTAAAAGAATTTGCTATAGAAGATTGAGTTTGTTACTGCGTGCAACTGACCTGTATGATTTGTCATAGAGATATTCTAAGATTGGACACTATTGATAATAAGTTCTCAAAAACTTCAACTTTCAGCTTGCTTTAGATTTGGGAGCGCATTAGATTCGCACTTATTGGTAACGTATTATCAATAGCAATTCGTCTAAACAAATCATAATCAAGGTAAGAAAATGAGAAAGAAAATAAAAAACCAGTTTACTCTAATTGAAGTAGCTGTTGTTCTTTTAGTACTCGTGGCATTAGCAGGTGTAGTCGTCCCACTAGCTCTAGGTTATGCTCAGCGTTCACACGGCTCGACCGGCGCTGGAAATATTGCCCAATTAACCGCAAACATTAACAGATTCGAAACTGAAAATTTCCAGATGCCAAATGGCTGGGACAGTTTAATTGATGGGGCTACAAATTTACCCTTTGATGGCGCATTAACAGCATTTACTTTGGACACTGATGGAAGTGGAACTGACGCTGAAAGAAAAGCACTTACAGATGCTGGGATTACTAGTGTTTTTGATTTAGAAGACCAAGATTCTCCAAACGGCGAATATACTACATTTGGAAGTAATGGAGCTCTTGGTGCAGAAACTATTATTGCAGGTACTATTTTGGCACAAATAGCAGGAACTGATGTAAGAAATGCTTTGGGAGCCAGTAATGACCCAGCTGATACTTACATTGCTTTAGGAATCGGTGAAAACTTAACTGCCATTGGTAAAACAATAACAACTGCCCCATACGATTTCCCTGAGGGTGCAGAAAAACCAGAAGAATCCTACAAAAGATTCATCGCTATATTCAATGTAAGCGGCGATAAAGCAAAGTTTATTGGTGTGGTTGCTGCTCATGATGGCGAAATCTCTAACATCCAAGATCACATCAACGAATACTACGAAGCTACAGAATAAACCTAAGTCAAACCACTCTAAAGTCTCCCTTTTGAAATATTCTAAAGGGAGATTTTTTTTTTGCATTTAGTCTGCTGATAAAGATTCTAAAAACAAGCAAATAAAAAAGGTCTCAGAACAACGACGATGTTAAGTAAAGTTCTGACTTAGGTAAATAAATCAATATAGTAGATCTGACAAAAGGTAAAGTTGAAACTTTTAGAACGGAACCCTTACAAAGCAAAAAAACTTAAAAGTCGTGAACGCTAGAGTTGTTCAAGTATCTTTTTTAAGGAATCAACATTTAAAGGCTTTGCCAATATAGGAAAGCTTGAAGTAGACACTTCATCTTCTGCAACCATTCCTGTAACCATAACAATCGTTGGCAAAGGATTGAGCAATTCTTTTATTGACTGTATGACTGCTCCGCCATCTTTATCAGGCATGAGCATGTCAACAAATACAGCGTCAGGCTTAAAACTTCCAATTATCGCTAAGGCCTCTGCACCACTAGTAAATTTTCTAGTTTCATATGCGCCTAACTCTTGAATCAACTCTTCAAGAAGATTGCAAAATGAGAGTTCGTCATCTATAACTACGATCTTCTTAAGCATAAAATTTTAGCCGCCATTTATTGATATTGCATTATCATTAGTTTGCATTACTTTAGCCAGAACTTTAAACAAGTCAATAAATGAAACGATAGAATGAAGAAAAACTCTTTTACACTACTTGAGCTCTCTGTAGTCATGCTAATAATAGTCTCCTTGGCCTCTTTAATGGTGTCTCAAGGTTTGCCTATTGTTGAGCAAACAATTGATAGACAGTACCAGAAAAATGCTGAAGCTTCCATGACAAGTATTATTGGAGATAACTCTATTCGTGATTTTGATGGTAGCGTTGTTCCCTTTGGTTACTTAAATGATGTGGGGTCATTTCCTGAAAAGATTGAAGATCTTTGGGAAAAACCTGAATCTATTCCTGAATACTCTAAAAACACATTCACAGTAAATGGAGTAAGTAGTTATCTTTTTGGAGGTTGGAAAGGACCATATTTCAACCCGTCAAATGAAAACTTAAAAAATAATTTAAGGCTAGAAAGACTAGATCACCCTGAGACTGGGCAAGATGCAGATGCAATAGATGATGACGATGATGTCAAACTTTTTGCACTTGGTTATTCCGATGCAGCAATCATCGAATATGGAGAAGAGAACTTTACAAAAAGGACTATTGAGATTTTAGGAGTACCACCTCAGTTCACTACCAAAGTCCATTATTTCTACATTCAAAACGGCACACTTATTTCAGCAAATCCTGAGAATATTACCGGAAGTGCAGATCTTTCAGTGAATCTTCCAAAAGGCGTTTGTGCTTTTTATGCTGAATTTTTGGAAGTCGCAGATCATACTGTTTCAGGAATTATCGATGATGTTAGCGGGCTTCCGAGTGATGATGGAGAATATTTTATTAAAAAAAGTGCGGCTGATTTATATACAGAATTAAATAGTAAAGAAAATCAAATTGTTACAAAAGTGGGAGCTGATTATACTGTAACCGAACCAGACCAGATCAGCGATACAGAAACTTTATACGATCAAGAAAACGGGGAGTATTATATATTTGACGAAAGTGAAGAAATTGAAAACGATAGGTTGAAAATTCAAGACGTTAAAGGCAAAAAAACATCCAGAGTCATCAAAACAATAAAAACTGACATAGTACTGAACCTGGAATAATGAGATGATCAAGTATCTAATTCTTTTTGTTTCGGGTAAATTTTACTTCACAAGTTTTAATTCAAAGAATGAAAGGCTTCAAGAATTTATACCTGAGAATAGTGACGACGGAGACTTAAGTCTTATTCTCGCCGAATTTTGTGAAAAGCTTACATCTAACTTTACTGTATACCTATATACAGATACTCTTACACTCCATACAATTGACTTGAGTAAGCAAGCTCCCGCGGGCAATGCATCTTTAGTTGAACAATTCCTTCTTTTTGAGCTCGAAAATGTTGTGGATATATTACCAGATAGCCCTGTTCTTAAGTTTATAAAAGATAAAGAAAGTCTGTACCACTGTCTACTTACTGAAGAAAGTGTAGTAAACGATCTTAAAAATGTCTGTTTGCAGTACGGCGGGAAACTTGCCCACTTAGGACATACAGCCGGATTCTTGTCAGCAATGGACAAGAAAAATAATGTCGAAGTTTTTGAAAATACCGTTCATTGTCAATCCCTAAACGACAAAAGCTCCTTCACCATAAACTCTTCTCTACCTACGGAGTATGAAGGTCCTCAAAAGTGGATTATTAACCAATCTTTGAGAAATGTATCTATTTTTAATTTGGCGGAAAAAAAGGTGATCCCTCTAGAGGGAAAAATAATCGACACAGATCTTAGTGACTTAAACCCCAAGAAGCTACTTAAACTACGACGTGCCCGAGTTAAAAATTCTCCTGTATTTATTTTTAACAAGAGAAAGAAGACTCTTAAAAAACTCATTCCATTGATGGTATCGTTTGTACTATCACTGACAATTTTCTGCGTCGCACTATTCTCCAACATTGATAAAAACAGCCATTTAGAAAATCAAATAGACAAAAAGAAAGCCGTTAAGAAAACTCTTGAAGAAAAAAAGAAAAAGTTTCAGAGTAAATTTGCAGAACTACCTCAATTAAAGAAACAAGTCTCTAAGCTTAAAGCTAGTGAAATAGTCTTTCAAAATGTTAAATTCTGGCCGGGCCTGCTTGAAAACTTAGCTGATGTTTTCGATGATAACTCACAATTAATCAAAGTTGAAGGCGACAAAGGCGATACTGTTTCGATTCAGGGAGTCACCTTAAATGTGCTTGAAATGCAGAAGGTAGTACAGAGCTTAGAAAGAGACCAAAACTTAAACATCGCTATTTTGGATAAAGCCGTTAAGAAAGAAAGGATAAATAATAACGACATTTGGAACTTCACTATAAAACTGATGAGGAACCAATGAAAGCGATCATTTTAAAGTCTATATTACCGCCGTTATTTTTCTTTATTCTTTATATAAATCTCAACTTTTTTGTTTTTTCTTTTGATGCTAGAAACAGTTACTTAAATAAAAGGCTTAATAAAACTAATAAAGATATAGCAGAACTGGAAAGTGAAACAAAGCCACTAGTAAACGACAAGCAAAATAAAACCCATGAAGAACTCACTAATTCTCTGAAAGCACTAGAAGTTATAATAGATAATGGCGAAAACTTGCTACTAGAAACGGTCAACATCTATAAAACTTTTGGAGCAAACAACCTTACCTTACTTTCAGAACAGAGCGTCAAAAGTGGCGCAAATGTACAAGAGCAGTTTGCACAAGTTACCAATTTTACTGTTACAGGTGACTACCAAGATGTTATAAAAACGCTCAAGGATATAGCAAATAGCGAACTCATCCCAGTACACTTTACTCTGATTGCGTCAAGTAAACATGAGACCAAATACACCATCTCCATTTGGAATAGAAATGAACAATTTTAAAGCACTACTTTCAAAATGTATTGAAGTTGGGGCTTCAGACCTCCACTTAAAATCTGGCGAAACGCCGAGATTCAGACTTCATGGAAAACTTGCTCCTCTTGCTGACACTGAGCCTCCAAGTGACAAAAGCATACTCGAAGGTTTAGAAGCTTTTATGGAGCAAAAAAAGTTCAAAAACTTTGACTCCAAAGGGTCGATTGATGGCGCTTTCAAGTACGAGAATAAACGCTTCCGATTCAACCTTTTTAAACAGTCCAATTCTTTAACTCTTTCGCTGCGTATGCTCTCGGACAAAATCAATAGTCTACAAGAACTTGGTGTCCCAGAAGCGCTTTATAAAGTATGTTCAATGAAAAATGGTCTTGTCATTTTAAGTGGTCCAACTGGTTCAGGAAAATCGACAACTATGTCTGCTCTGATCGATAAAATAAATAGCGAACAAAATCGGCATATTATAACCATTGAAGAGCCTATAGAATATATTTATGAAAGTAAGATGTCTTTAGTAAACCAACGTGAAGTCGGAGTTGACACCCCAGACTTCTACACTGCCTTGATTGACTCACTTCGTCAGGATCCAGATGTCATCTTAATCGGTGAGATCCGCGAGATAAACACTATTAAAACAGCCATCACAGCTGCAGAAACAGGGCACCTAGTGTTTGCTACGGTTCACTCAGAAGATACTACCAGTGCAATTGAACGTTTGGTTTCAGTTTTTCCTCCAAATGAACAAGACGCTATAAGACGACAGCTTTCTTTGACTTTGAGAGCAATAGTGTCTCAGACTTTAGTGCTTTCTGATGGAAAAAAAGCTGAGAAAGGTAAAAGAGTACCTGTTTGTGAAATTCTTTTTTCAAACAACGCTGTTCGAAATCAAATAGCTTCAGGGAAAACAAGACTCATTTATTCTTCCATAGAGATGGCTCAGCAAGAGGGCATGCAAACATTTGAAAAACATCTCTCAGAGTTACTAAGAGATGGAACTTTAAGTCGAGAAACGGCATTGCTTTTAGCAAATAACCCAGACTCTGTAAAGTTATAGTGGAGTATATATTTTGGTCGATATAACTAAAGTTTCGTTTAATCCAGCATTGATTACAATGTTGCCTGCCAGTTTGGCGATCAAAAAACTACTACTTCCTTGTGCTGTAATAGATGAAACTGTCTATGTATTATCAGCTGATCCAGAAAGCCATAAGCCAAGTGAACTAGAGCGCTACTTTGGGAAAAAAATAAAGCTCGAAAAAACAGAGCCTCTGGGACTGAGAGAAAAAATAAAACTTTTTTACAGCAGCTCAACTAAGAAGGTTCCCGGGACTGACCAGAATGAAGTCATTCGCCTTACAGATGAAATCATCTTTGCCGCAGTAAGCAGAAGCGCCTCAGACATACATATAAACCCCAAAGAAGAAAAAGTTTTCATACGTTTGCGTATGAGTGGTCAGCTAGAGACATATAAAACTTTGCCTATACATTCTTACAATGGGCTCATTTCTCGTTTCAAAATCCTTTCAGGGATGAATATAGCAGAAAAGCGGTCTCCTCAAGATGGAAAACTTGTATATAAAGTTCCTGGGAGTAACCAAAAAGTAGATATTCGTGCTGCTACCATTCCATGTATCAATGGCGAAAAGATGACACTCAGATTATTAGGTCTAAACTCAGACTCACTGACTCTTGAAAAAATAGGTATGTCTCCTGACCATTTAAAAATCTATCAAGAAGAAGTCCAAAGAGATAATGGTATGATTCTTATCAACGGTGCAACTGGCTCTGGCAAATCGACAAGTTTATACGCTTCTCTTAGGCATATTTTGGAACTCAAAGATGTTAACATCATCACTGTTGAAGACCCTGTTGAGTACCAAATTGACGATGTGATACAAGTAAACGTAGATGAATCAGACAAAGTAACTTTCCCTTCTGCCTTGAAAAGTATTTTACGGCATGACCCAGACGTCATTATGATTGGCGAAATCCGCGATGCAGAAACGGCTAATATTGCAATAAAATCAAGTTTAACTGGACACTTAGTTCTCTCAAGCCTTCATGCCAATTCTGCCTCTGCAGCAGTTGTACGATTGGCTGACATCGGCATTGAGCCTTATATGATCGCCTCAACACTAAGAGTCAGTATTGCCCAAAAACTGGTTCGTAAACTTTGTCAAACTTGTCGTAAACAAACTAGACTCAGCAAAGAAGAAGCTTTATTACTTGGAGTTGAGGAGCTAGACGGAAGTATTATTTATCAAAAGCATGGCTGCCTCTATTGTGGTGGCAGTGGTTACTCTGGGAGAATCCCTGTCTTTGAAGTTTTAAGAATCAATAATTCTTTTAAAAAACTCATTCATTCGGGTCTAAGTGATGAAACTCTAAGAAATGAGATGCATCAGCGAAATATTCCTTCGATGTTCGACGATGCGATAACTAAAATGACCAATGGTCTTATTGACTTCCAAGAGTGCTACTCAACTGTGGGTTCTATCTGACATGGCTGAATTTGATTACATCGCATTGGACTCATTTGGTGAAAGTCAAGAAGGTCGACTTGAAGCAGTCACTTTACTGGAAGCTTCAAAAATACTTAAGGAAAGAAAATGGATCGTTAAGTCACTAGAAGAGTCAAAAAATGAACATTCACTCCTAGCCTACCTCAACCCCACTAACTATTTCCTAGTTAGTCGCGACTTTGAACTAGCTTTTGCACAGTTATCTACATTGATGAGTTCTGGTGTAAACCTCTTATCTGCTCTGAAAACTCTGTCGGTTATTTCACTAAAACAAGCCTCTCGTAGTTTATGGAAAGATGCACACGTACAAGTTCAAGCAGGTAAGAGTTTATCTGAATCCCTAGAAAATCACCCTAGCCTAAAGAAATCTATCTTGACAAATTTAATTAAAATCGGTGAAGAGACTGGTGAATTGGACAGACTTTTGATGACTATATCTCTTGGTATGGAAAGGAACAGAGTCATCAAAGGTAAAATACTAAGTGCTTTACTGTACCCTATGTTTGTTCTGACAATAGCACTTCTCGCTGGTGGAATCGCCGTTTTTCATCTTATCCCAAAATTAGAAGTACTTGTCACCGCCATGGGCAGAGATCTACACCCGCTAACTCAGTTACTCGTTGATTTGGCAGGTAACATACAACACTACTCTATTCACTTTTTGTTAGTTGTAGTCCTCATATCAATAGCCCTAATCATTACTTTCACTAATAGAAAAGGACGACTTTTTTTAGATAGGACTATACTTAGAATACCCGTTATTGGGCAAATGTTTCGCATATACTTCTCGGCAGAGTTTGCTCGAAACTTTGCACTTCTCATTCGCAGTGGTGTCAAACTTACTGAATCATTAAACCACTGTGCAGAATCAATATGGAATACTTACTTAAAAAGTATTTTAAAAAAGGCGCGAAATAACATCATTAACGGTTCTCCTCTCACTGAAACTATCTCATGTAGGCATGCCTTTAGTCCTCTTTTGATTAGCATGGTTAGTGTAGGTGAGAAAACTGGTTCTATCGATAATCTACTCGAAGATCAGTCAAAGTATCACTACGAAATCTTGGATAAGTACATAAACCGCTTTAGTGCTATTATAAGCTTTCTGATGATAGTCCTAGTGGCTGGAACTATCGCTTTTGTTTTTGCCGCAATCTTATTAACCTATTTTTCTTAATATCATGAAAACTATATTCTTCTTAGTATTATGTATTTCTTCGCTCCATGCAAATGACCCAACTCAGCTTAGGGGAAAACTAAAAGATGCTTTAAGTAAGCAAAAAGCTCCCCCTTTGAAAAGTAAAATAAAGGCTAAAAGAAATGCTCCTCTAAAAGTTTTGGAGAGGGATCTTCAGTCCGAGGTTAATCAATTAGTCTTCAAAGCTTTTTATACAAAAAACTCAATCAAAAGGCTTATGTTAGAATTTGAAAAAAAAATCTTTCTGCTCGAAGCAAATAGCGACATAACTCTTAAAGACGAGAAATATAAAGTCTTAAACTTTAATAAAGATACGGCTCAATTCATGCACCTTCGCTCAAAAAAAACTTTAACCTTCATTTACAGGCCATAATATGACTCGGCTAATATTACTAATTTCCCTCTTAAGTTTCCTAAAGCTTGGAGCTATGGAGAATATAAAGATTATAGATGTAGATAAAGTGCCTATCTCTTCTGTTATTCGCCTCATTTCAGAAAAAAATGACTTAAACATTGTCCCTTCAATTAAAGCCAAACAAACCAGTGTAGGCATTTACCTCAAAAACATTAATCCGATAGTTGCTCTTGAGGAGATCTGCAGTTCACACAACTTATGGCTACAGAAAGACCCGTCAAAAAATATTTATCGTATTTATTCACTTGATGAATACAAAAAAAGTGTTTTGAAGTTTTCTGAAGAAATAAAAGTCTACGATCTTAAGTACCCCAATAGTAAAACTATCTCAAAAGCCATCTTTGAACTCTTCCCATCAAGAGTCATTTACTTTGAATCAAATAATCAGAGGCTCGATGAAGACGTAGAAGAATTGGAAAATAAACTAGAAAAGCTTCTTATTTTCGAAGAGCAAGTAAATAACAATCAAAACAACAATGGTCAAAATAATAACCAAAGAAATAACAACTTTAATAACAGAAATAATAATGGCCAAAACAATGGTCAAAACAACGAAAATCCTCGTGACGTCACAATGCCTAAACAAGCAAGTCATGAAAAAATAAACCTTACTGCAGACGTCATACAAAGAATAAACACTGCAGAAAGCATCGAGGAGATCAAAAGAATTATCAGTAGTCAAGATCTCTTAAAAAACTCTCGTATCTACATTTCCTCTATATTAGAGAAGAACCAGATGATTATAAGAACAAGCGACCAAGAAGCTCTAGAAAAAATTGATACTCTCATCAAAAAACTAGATAAACCAAACCCTATGGTTCTATTGGAGATGAAAATATTAGCTGTTACACTCGATGATAATTTTGAATCAGCTTTTGATTTAATCTATAATGACGGAACAAGTTCAGCTACTTTAAATCCAGGTCTAATCCAAACAAATGGCGCTTTAACATACTCATATATAAACAGTAACTTTAACGTTGCTATGACCTTATTAGAAGAAGAATCTAAAGTCCGAACACTAGCAACTCCGGTTATACTTACATTGAATAGAGAAGTGAGTAAATTTTTCAATGGCAATCAAGGCGTACCTGTTTTAACTGGCTTTCAAGGACAATCTGAGCGAGTTATTAATCCAATAAGTGGAGTTGAAGTTTTTACCCTTCCAACACCAGAATACGACAATAGAGACCTTGGAACAACTCTAAAAGTTTCACCAACTATAAACTCCGATAAAACAGTCCAATTACAAATATCCTCAATTGAGTCAGAATTAGACCAAGGCAGTGTAGATGTCTTGATTCCAGCTGGAGATACATTTGTTGTTGCAGCTGTAGATACTGAAAAGCGTCGATCATTTACAGGAACTGTATTAGCCACAGATGGAAAAATGATCGCGGTCGGAGGTATAATCAAAGAGAGTATGACTGAAGTAGAAGCTGGAGTACCTATTCTAAGAGACATACCATTACTTGATTACTTTTTTGCCGATAAGAAAAAAGTGAAACTAAGAGAAGAGATTATACTACTTATCAAACCATACGTGATTTATAATGAGCAAGACCATAAAACTCTAAGTGAAGATTTACTAAAGAGAGTTAGTGAGCACCCAAATGCTGGAGAACAAAAAGATAAACTTATAAAAAAAGAAGAAATAAAATAAATCACTTCTGGTCTCTAGATAAATGCAAAAAAAGCACTGGCAAGAACCAGTGCTTTTAAGTGTTATATGGAAAAGCTTATTTCTTAAGAGTTATATAAGCGACCCAGTCTTCCTTAATTTTACTTCCTGGATTCCCAACAGAAACTATTTGGCCACCTTTAACGCTGCTGACTGAGCCAACTTGCAGTTGACCGCCATTTCTTGGGTCAAACCACTGAACATCAAATTCTCCACTAACCTTGCTCAAGTCAAGCATCTTAGATCCACCAGCTGGTAGATATACGACATAGTGACTTCCTTCCTTGGCAAGACAAAAACCTTCTTTGATGTTGTCTGCAGAGTTAGCGATCAAGTCATTGCGATTGATCATTTCACTAAAAGGAATTGAGTTCATAAACTCTAGAGAGTAACGGCAAAAGTCCCACCACTTATCGCGGCTTCTAAAGTCTTGGCAGGTTAGATCCGAGTGAGCGACTTTATAGCCAAAGTACCATTCATTTCCTGCACCACCGGCCATAAAAGTCCCCCAAAGTGCGTAGCGTCTTCCATCTTCATGAGAGTTCCCGGCATCCTTATCTGGACGTAAAGAAAGTGAAGCATCTCCAGGTTCATCGACAGCTACGATCCATGGTTTTTTAGCATTATTAGAAGCTGTAACCCACTTTTTCGTGACAGAGAAAACTTGAGAGAAGTTCTTTTTGCTGGTTTGAATTGATAGGCCGGATAACTTTGACTTATTGCCGAGAAGTGGAGTGTAGTATTTGTCCCACTGGCCTGGGTAGGTGTGTAAAACAACATTATGACGGTAAGGATCATTTTGGTAGAAGTATTCACAATAGTCTTTTAGCTGACTTACTTTATTGGTAGTCTCTTCGCCAAGATTCCAGTTCAATGCCAAGTTGTGACCAAATCGTGCTATAAGCTCTCTGTAGTAAAGCTTTCTTTCGACTCCAAGCTCGCCGCCATCCAATAGATTGTTATTTTCAGTTTCCTGAGTCTTGAAGTGCAAGTACATGCCTTTTGCAGTTCCGTGAGAAAAGAGGATCTCCCACTGATCAAGCTTTGAACAGTCCATGATCGTTCTTTTAGCATTGACATAAATAGGTTTTCTAACGTTAGGGTATTTTTTCTGAATTTTGTTATCCGTTATAACATACGGGAAACAGTTATTGTCATCTACGCCCAAGTTCATCGTTAGAAAAGAAAAGACATTCATACCCTCTGAGTGTAAGTAATTGACCGCTCCGATCATGCCCTTACCCTTGCCGTCTTTCCAAGTAGGGTCACCAACTTTCCAGTCCTGTTGGTGGGCTTTCCAGTCTTTCATACGCGAGTTCTTTACAACTCCGTCAAAGTCTTTGTAGTTTAAGAAGTTTTCTGGAGCATCAGCACCCTGTTTGAGGAAGTAACGGTCGCTACCGGCGTACTTTAAGTATCTCTTACCAGTGTAAACCAAACGACCATTTTCTTTTGCTCTGAAGTCGCGGCCATTTTTATCTGATTCAGATATTTCAAAACTACCAGCAAGTCCATCAAGTTCTGCCACTGCTGTACCTTTGGCGTCACTCACTGCTACATTTTTTCCTTTGACAAAAGAAACTGTGTAGTTCCAAGTTCCGGTGTGATCTGGGCTTAAGTGCGCTCGCCATACATTTCCGGCTGTAGCACTCGTATTGGCAGCGTCTCCATCAGCAGCAAAGTAACCTGGGACTTTATACTGTGTGCCAGTTTCAGGGTGATTAAATGTAACGTTCAAACGATAGTTTAGGAAAGGGTTATTTTCATCCATCTCAGCGGCTTGTGGACCGGCAAGTTTTAGAGTGACTTTGTGCCATCTTTTGAGTTCGCCAGTGATATTCTCATCTTGAGGTGTCGCACACCCACAAAAGAATAAAAGGACTGTTAGAAGTATCATCGATCTTATCATAAATAGTCTTGCCTTTACGTTGTTTTATCCTTCTATTGTGAGAAAACTGGCAAAACGTTACACGTCTTTTTGAAAAAAGATCAAGATTTATTTTAAAGCTTCCTCAAGTGCAACTCTGGCAAAGAGGCATTCAACCTTTGGATCTAATTGTGCATTAATATTTTGTGGTGATATCAAAACTCGTAAATAAAAAAGCAAGCCCCTGGGTGTGTTACTTCCAGAGACTTGCCATGTTGTGTGTGTACTAGGAGATTTTTCTTGGGCTCAAGCAAGAACTCATGCCTATATCTTGATTGCCTTTTTGCATTTCAAAGTCTTACTCCCGCCGTTCACAAAACCTAACTGTCTTTATGGAACAATTTTTTGAGTTTCTGCAGACAGGACCGAATTTAGAATTTTAAAGCAAAGGTAGGTCTCTATAAGAAAGACCAAAATAGAACCAATGGGTCAATAGGCTTGATGCGTCGCAAAAGAGCACTTCAAAGGCTCTGCTGATGTTGTTATTCTGACTGCATTTCATTCATCCTTGATTTCACTAAACACGTAGGGACGATCAAGGGTTACTAGGACATTCTTAACAGTAGATTGAAAAAATGTGAAACTTTCTTGGCTAGCTAGAACTTAAGCAAATCATTCACAGTATAAAAACTTAAAAATCAAAACCCTTATAGCCTTTAACTTCCAGAGTTTTAACTGAGTCAACGGTCATTTTATAAATGAGAACACACTCTTCTTTTTCATAATACCTAGGGATAGTACTTAGCCTTCCCGTCACTTCGATGAGAGTGTCTTTATTGTACTTAACACCTGTAGCACTCCTTGAAAAAATAAAACCATTCAGGTTTGGTATCTTGCCATAACAACAACTGTTTCTGTCGGGTGCAAAGAGGAATGCTGTTACGTTGTGCTTCTTATCGTATGTTACTGGAACCATGAAACCTTTAATTTTGACTTTCTTACCGTCTAAAAGCTTAATTTTCTTAGGAATCACTTTTTTTAATTCTGGCAGTTGTTCTTTCTCGGCAAATTGAGATATTTCCAGAGGAAGCTCAAAAGAGATCAAACTTTTAAAAGTGACCTCCTTGACCGGTTCTTTATCTTTTTCTTGAGCGAATAAAGCGATATTTAGAAATATGAGTAAGCCAATCAAAAGACGCATCTACTTCACCTTCAAATTAATATTTTTATAATCCATGCCCTGTATAGTCACAGCTTTCACACTCAGACTGGAGATGTTTTCTTTAGATAAATTGGCGACTTCTGCATAAAAAGTGTTCGAGTCTCCTGGCTTTTCGCCTGTCAATTTATTTGTAACTGGAACCAAAACTAACTCTTTCTCCTGCTCATCCATAACACTTATCGTCAGCTTTTCTTGCGCTACTCTGATCGGTTTCTCTGCGCAGCCATCGAAAATATAAAGCGTAAACTGACCATCTTCAATCAACCACTCTAGGCTCGCACTGTGGTCGCCTATTTCGGTAAGAACTCCACCATTTGGAGCTTGGTGGCTGTGATCGTCAATACTTTCTATAATCACTGTCGTTTCAACATTTCTAGCATTTTCATTACAAGCCGTCAAAGTGAAGGCAAGAACTATAAGAAAAAGTATTTTCATAGTTAACTCGTTGGTTTTAAGTTTTCAGCGACATCCGTTCTATAAGCTTTAAAAGCTGGGATCATCGCTACAAAAAGAGAAATAATAATCATCGCTACAGGTCCAAACCATAGGGCATGAGAAAACTTAAAAGTTTCCAAAAGAACACCTGTTTGAGCGCGAATAATCTGACCAGCAACACTTAGGATAATGAAGTAAAAAATGAACCCGCCTAGGACGCCAAGTAAAGAGAGTATAAATGCCTGGCTTAAAATGATACTGACCAAACGAGAACGAGGAGCGCCCAGAGAACGGAAGATGGCAAACTCGCGTCGACGTTCATTCATGGTATTATAAATACTGACCAATACAGTTGCCGCTGCAACGACCATAATCAACCAACTGACCAACTCTAAAACTTTGTGAACCCAGCCAACCTTGTCGAACAAGTCTAGCATGACCGTTGCTATAGGGTATGCGGCCGATGCTTGATCGCCACGATTTATCTGAGCTGCTATGCGTTGAGCCAATAAAGGAGAACGAAACTCGACAAGCACCGCACTCACTTCTTTGTGTTCATCTGGAATTTCCACTTGAGCGCCAGCTTCAAAACTTTCTCCACTTCCTCGAAGGACATGGCCATCCATTCGATAAAATGAGTCAATCGAAATCCATATAACTCGATCATTTGGTGTATTTGTATTTTCTAATATACCGACAATTTCAAACTCATTATCATGCATATCTTCAGGGTTGAAAATCAAACCGTGATATGCCTTGATCTTATCGCCAATCTTTAAGCCGGTCTTTTCGGCGACGATTGCCCCAACCACGGCTTCATTTTTTGAACCATCGAAAATCTTGCCTTTACTTACAGGCAAACCATTTTCCTTGTGAGTAAATATTTCCGTTGTCGTGCCAACAAGTCTATAGCCAAAGTAGTTGTCTCCAACCACCATAGGAATAGCATTTTTAACCATGCGATTTTCTTTGAGTGACTTATAAAGCTCCCAAGAAATATTTCCGGGAGATTGCTCTAAGTGGTAGATAGAGTTGAGGACTAACTGTAGCTGACTGCTCTTAGCTCCGACAACTGCATCGTAGCCTATGTCCTGCATGATAAATGCATCGCGCGCCTGTTCTTTAAAAGAGTAAACGGCCATCATCAAACCACACGCTAAGGCAATACTGCAAGAGGTGATAAATGTCGACAGAGCGTTACACTTCAAGGACCTTATCGCTATAAATACAGATCCCATCACAATAGGCTCACAGAGTTATTTATTTTCGATAAATCATCGACTCGATCAAAGCTGCTGATCAACTCCTTATCGTGACTAACGACCAGTAAACCAGCCTTATTTTCTCGACAAAGGTCGCGAATCAAACCCATAGCAGTCTTGGCATACTCAGGATCAAGATTTCCCGTTGGTTCATCGGCTATAACTAAACTCGGCTTATTGACTAACGCTCTGGCAACAGCAACTCTTTGTTGTTGACCGGTAGAAAGTTGAGCCGGTTTATACATCATGCGATCTTGCAGGCCAACCTTGCTTAAAGTTTCCATTGCCATTTTCTTATCCACTTTCCCTGCGAAGCTCATACCAATCATGACATTTTCCAAAGCGGTGAAGTTCTGCAATAAATTAAAAGTTTGAAAGATATAACCTATGTTTCTAGCACGAAAACGGTCTTTGGCTGACTCTTTCAAGGAGGTGATCGAGCTGCCGTTCACAAGAACCTCACCTTCATCTGGAGCTAATATACCACAGATGATATTTAGGAAAGTACTCTTGCCAGTACCACTCTGACCGATCAGGGCGACTTCACTTTCAGCAGCCAGATCAAAAGACGCTATATCGATCACCTTATTCATTTGGCTATCGGGGCTTTTATAGCTTTTTTTCAAGCCAGTAATTTTCAGTAATGAAGTCATTTATAGAAACACTTAGTTAAAATCTGTCAAAACATATATTGATAACACAGTATCAACTAGAGCAAGCATCAACAATTCATCATTTAAAAATGATAATGTACCGAACCGAATAGGCTCATCCCACATAATTAATCCATGCATTGGTCGCTTCATTCATATTTCACCAGTAAAAATTTCTAATTTGAGTAATTGAAATTCACTAAAAAATAGCTATCGTCATGGCCTGTTAAAAAGTATGTTAATATGAGGCAAGAAGTGAATTTAAAGATCTGGTTTTTATCAATATTGGTGTGTAGCTCGTTAGTCGCAGCTCCTAAAGCGGAACATTTCAAAGTCGATATTCTTGCTGAAGGTTTTACTGACCCTCAAGAAATGGTTATGCTTCCTGACGGAAAAATTCTCATCTGCCAAAGAACAGGTCAATTAAGAATGTGGGATCCGGTAAATGGACTGACTGAGGCCGGCTTCATAAGCACTACAAACAGAGATAAAACCTATGCCCGTGAGTGTGGCTTCATAGGTCTTACGGCCGATCCAGATTTCGCAAAAAATGGCTACCTTTACTGCTTCTACTCAAATCCTGCTAAGCACCTACCTGAGTACGAAAAGAAACATAAAAAAGATAAGTTTGCCGCTAAACAAAAAGACGCTTTACACGTCAACCGCTTATCTAGATTTACTTTTAAAAATGGTAAGCTCGATAACTCTTCTGAAAAAATGATCCTCGAAGTCCCCACTGACCGCTACAACAGCACTTGTCACGAAGCTGGTTCCATGGCTTTCGGACCAGATGGCCTCCTCTACATTTCGACAGGAGATAACACCAATCCTTTTTCAAAGCCTGCAACACCTATCGAAGAAAATAAAAAAGAACTGGATGCCCAACGTTCAGCTTCAAACAGCAATGATCTAAGAGGAAAAGTTCTAAGAATTAAGATCAATAAAGACGCTACCTACTCCATACCGAAAGGAAATCTCTTCAAACCGGGAACGCCAAAAACTAGGCCTGAGATCTACGCTATGGGTTTGCGTAACCCTTACCGCATAACTATCAACAGCAAAACTGGCACTCTCTACTGGGGTGAAGTTGCTCCGGATAAAAATCCTACTGGAGAAGAAATAAATCAAGCGAAAACAGCCGGTTACTATGGCTGGCCTTATGTCATCACTGACACTCAAGTTTTTAAAGACCTCAAAGGTAAAGCTTTTGATCCTAAAAATCTGAAAAATACCTCGAAGAATAACACCGGCATTATAAACCTTCCTGAACCTCGTGAACCATTCCACTTCTACGGCAGAAGTTGCTCTATCATAGGTGGTGTTTATCATACGGCTTCTCAAAACTCGCCAACAGCTTTCCCTGCACACTATGACAATCACCTCTTTTTTGCAGACTGGAACAAGTCTTGGTTTAAGGCTATAAAAATGGATAAAAACGAAAACAAAGTTTCAGTTACAGACTTCAAACTAAACTTTAAGTTCCGCAAGCCTATCGACATATTCTTCGCCAAAGGAGAAATGTATGTCCTCGAGTATGGAAATGGCTGGTACAACGTTAAGAGTGGTCGCCTACTAAGAGTTTCATACTCAACAAGATTCAATCAACAAACCACTGCCACTGCTGACCCAAGACTTGCCGGCATGAATACAGAGATGAAGGGTGCGAAAGAGATGCTGACAGCAACTTGTCTTTCATGTCACACTGCCCAAGACAAAATCTTAGGACCTACATTTGCCGATATCGCTATAAAATATAAGAATGATCCAGCTGCCATAAAAACATTGATCGATAAAGTCAAAAAAGGCGGTGCAGGTGTCTGGGGTGAACAACCTATGCCGGCACATCCATTTTACTCCGATGAAAAAATCAAATCGATGATCGAAGCCATTCTAAAAACTGAAAAGCTCGGCGGGCATCACGAATAAGACTTCCGATCTGTTATTTACTCCGTATACTTTAAGTACGGAGTAAATAGCTCACTTGGGGTCACCACCGGCTCGGTGGGTAAAACTTAGGACGACTACAACCCCATACTTACCTGGGAACACCACCAGCTCGGTGGGTAAAACTTTACACTCCTACCAACCAACACTTACCCATCGAATAAATGGAAATTCTTTACATCCCAATTTATCGTCAATATGACCACCGAGACGGTGGGGAGCCTAGGAAAAGCCAAGGGAAATTCTTTACATGACACTTTATCGTTAATATGACCACCGAGACGGTGGAGCTCCCAGACAAAATCTTACCCGGCACCCTATTACCCATTTTCATTTCATAAATCGACTGAATTGTCACGCACATTCTTAAGCTTTTTAGTGAAAATCGAGTGAGAAAGAACTTTTAGCGTACAAACATACTAAAAGTTAAACTCAAGGAGATTCACATGACTCTAAAAACCCTTATCCTTTCATTGACATTTACAATCAGTACTTTTGCTGAAAAGAAACCAGATATTGTCATAGTCATTGGTGACGACCATGGTGTTTACCACTCTTCAGCCTATGGCAGTCCGGAGTTTCA
This sequence comes from Lentisphaeraceae bacterium, assembly GCA_021232515.1. GTDB lineage: Bacteria > Verrucomicrobiota > Lentisphaeria > Lentisphaerales > Lentisphaeraceae > JAKVBD01. The sequence goes on along the minus strand of JAJPOQ010000065.1, from coordinate 20,004 downwards.
TACACCAAATATGCAGTTTCTTGCAGACAATGGCATGAAGTTCAACAAAGCTTACATAGCCTCACCAAGTTGCGCCCCAAGTCGAGCTGCACTTTTCACAGGTCTCATGCCTTATAATAATGGGATTGTCGGTAATCATGAGAAAAAACTAAAACCAGGCGTTAAGAGTCTCATACCAAAGTTCATCCAACAAGGTTACGATGTTGTATTTGCAGGTAAGGTTGCCCATATGAATGAAGTCGCACCATACTGGGTTGACGACATCCAAGACTTGTCGGGAGGCACCAAACCTTTAGGGCTAAATAAAGTAGAAAAGTATCTTGCAAATAAAGACAAACCCGTCCTCTTGATTTTAGGGTGTAAGTGGCCTCACAGACCTTGGCCAAATGCAACAACTGCAAGGATAAAACCAAGTGAAGTCAAAATCCCTGAAAAGACTTTTGATACTCCCGAAACACGCAGTGAATTAACTCGTTATGTAGAAGCGGTTGAAGGAGTAGATCGCACTATTGGTCAAACACGAGACTTAATCAAAAAGTACTTAGATCCGGAAAATACATTGCTCATGTACACTGCTGATCATGGCCAAGCCTGGCCTTTTGGGAAATGGTCTCTTTATGAAGCTGGTGTCAGAACTCCAATCTTAGTGATGTGGCCTAAAAAAATTCAGAAAGGTGTTACTTCTGAAGCCATGGTCAGTTGGATTGACCTCATTCCGACCTTAGTCGATATCGCCGGTGGAGAAACGTCTAAAGAGATCGATGGAAAATCATTCCGAGGAATTCTTGAAGGAAAAGACACCGAGCATCGCGATAAGATCTTTGTAACTCATAAAGGAGATACAAATAAAAATGTCTATCCATGCCGCTCAGTTAGAGTCGGTAACTTTAAGTACATTTACAACCTTTATCCCGACTTATACTACACAACTCACATGGATCTCATTAAGAAAAAAACTGCCATTACAAACCTCAACTGGGCATCGTGGGTAAAAGCAGCACAAACAAACCCTGAAGCCGCTGCCTTTTTAAGAGCCTATCACTCGCGACCAAAAGAGGAGCTTTATAATTTAAGTACTGACCTTCATGAAAAGGTAAACTTAGCCACTAACCCTGAGTATAAAGAGAAACTTAGTGAATTGCGCAAACTGGTTAAAGAGCGTATGGAAACAGTTGGTGATGATAAGTCTTTAAGTGCAAAGCCTCGTTACTTAAAAGACTTTCAACTTCCATAGTGAGTTTTTCTACGAACAAACTAGTGCGACTAAGTCGATTTAGTCTTCCCATACCTAACTAAGTAAAAGATAATAGCTGCATTCATCTTCCTTTGCTTGAACAGAGCTATAAAGGCTCTGTTCTTTAAGTCGCCTTGGCTTACTTGCTTGATGGCATGTATGCAGGATCAGGGCTCTAAGAATCTCTAAAAAAGGGCCACGTCTCATAGAGTAAGATCAAAAAAAGGGCCAAAGTTCTATGAACTTCGGCCCTTTTACTGTAGAGGAACTTCTTACAGCTTTTTCAAAACTATATTTCTAAAATAAGCTTCCATCGGTTTACCTTTGTGAAGCTGTATACCGATTAAACCAGTTAACTTTGCATCTTTGTGATTGTCAGTCAGATCGACCGCCAGCTTACCATTTACAAAGTGTTGGATGTGGCGACCTTTAGCAATGATTTTATATGTATTCCACTTCGTTATATTCACAGAAGTTGCCGGTGTCGTCTTGCCTGTAACTTTAGGCTTGCCGGACTTTTCATTAACCACGACTTTAGTACCGCGCTGAGCGACGATTCCGCGACCTGTCGCTTCTGAGTAAAGCATACCGCAATATTCTGCTTTAGGGTGCAAGTCACACTGATTGCCTTTAAGACGCAATTTTTCTTTTTCATGAACCTGAGCTCTATACATCATTCCTGAATTATTTTCGCCAATCACTTTAGCTTCATAAGTCAGTTCAAAGTCACCAACCTCACCTTCCCAAATCAAGAACCTGTTAGAAGGCAACTTGTGCCCATGAGTTGAACCAAAGATGACTCCATCTTTAACGGAGAACATACCGGTATCATCCTTCCAACCAGATAAGTCTTTGCCATTAAACAATGATTGACCTTCAGTAGCTGTTGAACAAGAAACGAGGACAAGAGTCATGAAAAGTGTGCATAAACGTACAAACATATAATTTCCTTATTTACTATCGATAAAAGGCCCGAAAGTACGGGCCATGGGAGTATTTTTATTTAAACATGGAGCTGGTTTTATCGCCGCGAGATAAAACGTAGGCAAGAAGGTCAAGAACTTCTTCTTGTGTCATCATATTGATCAAGCCTGGAGGCATCATTGAAACTTTCGAATCGACTATGTCTTTGACCTGTTTATTATCAACTTTAGTCATTTCACCTGGGCTATAGAGATTTGTAATGATTCGCAGTTCATCGCCTTTCATATTGGCAATCTTACCACTGATAGAGGTACCATCTTTCATATTTAGAATGACTGATCCATACTGGTCCGAGATCTGTTTACTAGGTTCGATAACTGCCTCAAGTAAATCAAGCGGAGCAAAACGACCACCAGAGCCAGACAAGTCCGGACCTATGATGCCGCCACTGCCATTGAATCTATGACAAGCTGTACAGTTTGCAGCGCCATAAAAGTTTTTACCATTCTCAAAGTTTCTGCCTTTTAAACCACCAGCAACGACTTCTTTAAAATCACTAACTTTCCAATTCGTAAAAGAACCACGTTTCGCAATAAGCTGTAATGCTGGATTGGGACGAGACTTAGTCTTAGTCACCTTGGCATTTATCGCGCTTTGAAGTCGTGCTTTGGCATCCTTGCTCATCAGTTTTAGAGTGTCTCGTTTTATTTCACTCATAAAGACTTTAAAGCTCGCACCGCCGCCATAGCCTGAGGAAATGGTAAACCAGTTAAAGAGCTTTTTGTAACTTTCATCGGTCCAACCAGTCTTTGCTAAGCGAAGGGTTTTTGCATAGTGAATCTGTTCTTCCTGACTTGGCGCTTTCTCTAACAACTTCACCGTTTTGGCAACGGCTGTTTCAGATTGCAAATAAACCATAATCTGCGCCAGTTCCATATTTAACTCAGTATCTTTATTTGGGTACTGACTATCAAACTTTCCTAAGAGTTCAGTTTTAGCTGACTCTATACCGCCCATTCTGGCACTGACGATGTTAAGGATACGAAGCTGAGACAACTTCTGAGCTTTTGTTAAAGTTGACCAATCTAGTTTCAAAAGGTTTTTTATAAGAGCGCTTTTATGCTTCTCACCTCCAGCACGAGATAAAGCCAGAAGAGCTTCAAGAGAAGCTTCCGGATTCGTTTCTGCTAAAGCTTTCTTGGCCCAGACTTCTACATCTTGATGCTCAATCGCAGTTCTCGCAGCCCAGCGGATATGACGATCTGAGTGACTTAGATGAGGCCAAACTTTTGCAACCGCCTCTGGCTTGTTTGGTCCGTGATACTCCTCAAGTTCACGACGAAGTTTAGCTTCTTTAGTGATCACTCCAGAATCTTTACTTATGACTTTCTCATTTCCAGTATAAGTAACTCTATAAAGAGCTGACTGAACTTGACGTCCACCGGTTGTAAAATATAAAGCATTGTCTTTTGGATTGACTAATATGTCAGTTAAAGGCAGAGGTTGGCCACTTATAAACACTTCTTTCTTAGCTTTAAAAGTTGCTCCATCCGGCTGCAGGTGAACCGCATAAAGAACTCCATAACTCCAGTCACAGATAAAAAACGCTTCCTGATACTTTTCAGGGAAAGCGGCGCCATAACCAAAAGCTACACCACTTGGTGAACCAGGACCTATATCCAACGTTGTTGGCAAGTTGTCTGGGTGGTGATTTAAAAGCTTAGCAGAACCATTTCTCCAACCGAATTCAGCACCACTAGTGACGTGGTTCACTCGAGTCGGCCTATACCAAGGAGTATTTATGTCCCACTCCATGTCGGCATCGAAAGTAAATAACTCACCTTCTCTATTTAAAGCAGCATCGTACTGATTGCGGAAGCCAGTAGCGATAATCTCAATATTCTCGGCATTTTTATCCATCTTGGCAATGAAACCACGAGGAGCTGTCACACCTTTCATATAGCCTTTACCATAGATACGAGGAAGGAGTTGATCCTCTCCCCATAAAGGTGGAACAAGAGTGTTTTTATACTTTGGTAGATTCAATTGATTACCAACAACCATGTAGATCGATTTCTTGTCAGGCCCAAGAAGCAATGCATGCGGCCCGTGCTCACCTGTCCCCTGATTGAAGTTAATCAGTTCTTCTTTTGTATCGTACTTATCGTCGCCATCTGTATCAGTAACTTTGACAAGGTAACTACCAATTTTTCGACCGCCATTTACCATGACATAAAGAGCATCAAAAGCACAAAGTAAACCTTGAGCCATGCCTGTATCTACTTCTATCTTCTCAACTTTAGCCTTTTTGCCCGATACATCTATTCTATAAAGTGACCCAACCTGGTCAGACACAATCAAGCGACCTTTAGAGTCATTTGTCATAGAAACCCAAGAACCTTGCTTGTCTTTAGGCACCTCATAAACCAATTCAACATTAAAGCCATCCGCTACTTTGAAACGAGATGGATCTGTTGAAGACGCACTAGCGAAGCATGTCATCGCCAAAGAAATCAAGAAAAGATATTTCAACATCTACACAATCCTTTATTTAAAATTCATGGTTAAAAATTAAACACATTTATCACACAGTAAGATAAGGAAGACAGCTCAAAAAATTGATACCCCCTCCCCTCAGGATTTTGGCAATTTCCTCATGACTTGGACAACAAACTCTAGGCTGTTGTCTTTAAGCTCAAGAGTTATGGTTTTTTGATGAGAATGAATCGGAATTTCACATAGAACAACATCGGTTTTTGCATCATCTCATTTTGATTTGCATTTAAATGAAATTCCCATTTTTTGGGAGTCCCTTGTCCAATTTCAACCGCTTTCAGTGTCTAGATAGGTAATAGGACTTAGTCCAATTCCACTAAATGCTTTATTTGTAGCAAGCTCGTGCAAAAACTAAAACTTACCCGGTACTTTATAGTTCCCATTGGTTTAGCTCATTATTCAAATTTTTTAATGTCAGGGTTCCATTCTAGATCATAGTGGTTCTCGACAAACCAAGACAAGAGTTCGCCAGAACTTCCTTTAAATGAAGTCACTTTACGGAGTCTTTTAACTATTTCCTGCTTATGACGACCCACGGTTTCTTCATTCTTCAAGAGTTCTACCGTATCGTAAACGCCTTCTTTCATACCTTGCTTTAAAGAATATTCAGATAAACGAAATCTATCGTGAAAAGATGTAGCTTTCTGACTAGCTGATCTTAACTCATTACTCAAGTCAATCTCCTCATACCTTTCCATGAGAATTTTTGTAAGCGAAGCTGATTTCATTCCATCCTTAATCTGTCTACGAAAGATCTCTAAGGCTCTATCTTCGTCATAGTTTATGGCAGCATGCATTAAATCAGTACTTAGAGAGCGATTTCTACTTACCTCATTTTCACTTATAAGGTCAAAAACATGCTCTTCTGCTTCTGGGATTTTATGCTTTTCTATCAACTCGACAAAGTATAATTTCTCTTTAAAGTATTTTAGAATATGCTCTTTATTATCTTCTATATTTTTATCAAAAATCTTTGAGAGTGTAAATTGACTCGCTAATCTTCTTTTCCAATTTTTCTCCTCATCCAACTCATCTAACAAATAGGGAATAACTTCCTCTCCCATTGCCACCATTTGATCATAGAAATTACTATTGTGAGGAATTCCCTTTTCTAGCGAAAAACCAGCTAAAATGTACTCGACTTTCTCTTCAACTGTTTCTAAGTTTGACAAGGGTATTTGACCCAAAAAACGACCAGTTATAGGTAATTCAATGAACGCTGGTTTCGACTTTACTACTGAGGCTTTTATTTTTTGAGAAGGTCTAGCTGCCACATTTTTTATATCCACTTGCTTTGGTTTTTTTGGGGCAGTCACCTCTTTATATTTTGGAGGAATATCTTTCGTTAAAGCAGCCTCGATGCAGTGCTTACAATCGGGACTACTAGAAGCTGTATAAACAATAGCCGAAATACTTATAAATATTGCAATAAAACAAAGAACCCTTGTACCCATCTTCTACTCTCTTTTCTATTTTCAGAAAAGACAACGCAGCAACTATACCCAAGTATAAATGAGAGAGTAACCACTGACTTTTCACTTTATTATCAGAGCGATTAAAATAATGGCCGAATCTTACTTGGACTTTATCTGAGTCTTAGGCTAACAACATCAGAAAACAGTTATTTGATGGTGGACAAATGTAGAATTATCAATGTGCTTTTGCAGGTAAGCATAAATCACAAATCACCTCCTCTGTCCACCTCTTCTGTGCCAGACTTTATGACTTTGGGTATTATGGTCTGGCGGCGTGGGAAGTTTTAACGATTCATAACGATTACCCTCAAGAGCTGTAAAAAACTTATCAAACTTTCTAAATTCTACGGAATTAGGGTCTGTATAAGTATATACAGATCCGTCTACCCCAGCCCAAGAACCTTTTCTCGCATTGGTAATATGCCTAACAGCAAATTTATCACTCCTACAAAAGCCACCTTCTGCATGAGCACCATTTATACCATCTTCTGGATCTTCATCTAATATAAGCGGTGTAACTACAGACTTACCGTCGCCCCAGGTAGTTCCCCAACGAGTATTAGTGCTGATTGTGTTAAGAAAAGCTATACTAAATGCTGCGGTCAGACTATAATCAAAATTGCCATTGGAACCAACACCTGACCCTTTAACACCATCTGGTAAAGAAGGGCAACGAAGGAAGCTGAACTCTTCAGTAAACATTCCCATAGTTGGATTAACCATTCGAAATTTTTCCTTATCTGCCCCATACCAATCATGATCTATCAGTGAACGATAATCTACAGGATTGTTTGTGGCACCTGTATTATCTATTCTTGGAATTCTTTGATTATTAGTTTTTGTAGCCAGCAATAAAAGCTTATAGTGATGTGATTGATTTGAGCGACAAACTGCAAATTTTGCAGCTTCTCTGGCATTCCTAAGAGAAGGAAGAAGAAGAGATAACAGTATTGCAATTATAGAAACAACTATAAGCAACTCAATTAAGGTAAAGTTTTTCTTTTTCATAGCCTGTTATAAATCCCTATTTATTTTGATGTAAAACTTCGTCTGAAGCACTCAAGTATTTTCATTGGTTATTGAGTTTGTTCTTTAAAATCCAGTAAAATTCAAAGGACCAATTTTCATAAGGTATAACAGCTAAAAACAGGCTGTGTTACAACAAAAGTTAATACAAATTAAAATCTCACCATCTCTCCTCTAAAATATCTAAGTCAATTATTCCGTTTAAGTTATAACTTAACCCCATTATCCTCTCTGCAGAGAACATGTGACTTTCAGGTATAATAGGGTTGGTTTCTATATAGCTCTAAACACTTTTCTAATTATCCTCAAAAGTCTCGCACCATTTAGAATAAAAAAAGATATGAACTACAACTATGCGGAACGAAAATAAAAGAATTTTTTAGTTCAAATATTGAACCAATGCATAGAGGTAAAAGCATCTACTAGGAGGCTTTTTTGTCACCTGCAAAGGCTTCCTCGAGAGTTTTATTTAGGATCATTTCTAACCTCTTTCCTAATCCTGAATTCGGCATGTAACGAGTTGAGACGAAAACAACAAATATGACAATGGCAAAGATAAGTAATGCGCGCATCACGAGTAATTGGGTTTTAGTGCTTTAGAAAGCTATTGATCACAAAATCTTAACAACGAAACTGCCACGAATTAAAGAAATACATCAAAAATGACTAATTTAACATCTGTTTTTGTAACAGCCTTAATTTATCATGGTTTACTTCATAGAAGAAGATACCTAAATATTTTATATAAATGATTTTATAGATTTTTTAAAGGCATCTATCAGCAACTAAAATCTTTAAATAATTCTAAAGGCCAGAATCAAGTTTACCCTCAAATAGTCTAACAAAATTTATAAAAATGAATACAAGGTAGTAAAGATGAGACGGAACAGTTTACATTTATTTTTGCAATTTATTCTGATTGTATCCTTAGCTATAACAGTACAGGCAGATAGCCCAAAAGAAGTCACAAAATTTGGCCGACAATGGAAAGAGTGGGTTGTTTCTTGGGTCGATAAATCTGGCAACGGTAAGGCAACTGATGGATTTAAGGAAGTTGCTCTACTTATACCATCTGGCTTAACTGGTGAAATGCCTGTAAGAGGGATCCACCTACTCTCGCAAGTCATACCAGTGTACCCTGGAAGTATCAACCTCTATAAAATAATGAACCTTTCAAGTAAAACGCTAAAGAAGAATTCTGATGGAAGCGTTGATATAAGCGACGGCAACTTTGACAACAAACTGTTTCAGATGCTTCATGACAATGGTGTAGCAGTACTGACTTGTGGCGATTCTGGTCCTGGCTATGGAACGTGGAGTTGGGGAGTCTCCGATTCTCTGAGGAATGAACTTGTCAATATCACAGGTCACCCAGAACTTCTTCATGCAGGTGCAATCATGAGTGGTTTATCTAAAGGCGGCAGAGCTGCAGCAGGCTGGGCGGCAAGTGGAAATAACAAAAATAAGGTCATGGCCCTAACCATGGATGTTTCGACTACTTACGGTGCGTTCCCTGGGGCAATTGCGGGTGTCCCGACACTTTATTATGCGTCTTTTGATAACTTATATGAAGGTACAGACCGCCGTTCAGCGCACTACAATAGTACGTCTACACTATTTAGTAGTAACTATAACTGGCAGGCCTGTTCCGCTCTCATTGACCCAAAAATGAGAAGTACAAAATATCGCCAGAATGTATATGGTCACTTTTCTCCTTCGAACAAATACTATCAGCTCAAATGGCTACAGGGTGTCATTAACCTACGTACTCCTACATCAAACACACCAAATAATTTTTCTCTAGCACCAGTAAATGGAGACAAAACAGGCTTTGCCGTCAAGTGCACAATTGAAAGTGTTCGCGAAACAACTGACGCAGGTAGCTATAATCGTACTTATTACAATAATATCGTGATCAAGAAGTGGAGTGAGTTTAGCTCAGCTGACAAAAACAAACTAAGTTTCTGGCTACCAGATGCTGCAACTGTTCATGAGTTTATCACCCAATCCAAAAAATCAGGACCAACGGGTAAAGCCTCGGAAATATCAATCACAACTTCAGCTAGTGTACCGGCCAAAGACACCAGTGCCCCCTCAAAGCCGAAGAGTCTAAAAGCATCTAGTATTGGCGGCGGTAAGCATAGCGTCTCCTGGACTAAGAGTACAGATAACGAATCCGTACTTCTCTACCGCATTTATCTTAATAATAAATGTATCGCTGGTATACCAGCAACCATGACTTCCTACACTTTCACTGAGTTGCTTAATAATCAAACTTACGATATCACCGTCGAGGCAGTGGATACCAGCCGCAACTCTTCTGGATTAAGCACAGCAGTAAGCTACAAAGCTCAAGACGGTATCGTCACAAATCCAACGGTCGCTTTCACCAAAGCGTCGTCTGCAGGTAGCGAAGGAACCACCACAGTCAACATTCCGGTTTCTCTGAGCAAAACTTTCAATAAAACCGTAACGGTGAAGTATGCCGTTACTGGTGGTGACGCTCAAGGTTCAGGAGAAGACTACACTCTTGCTAGTGGTAAATTGACCTTTGCGGCCGGAACTAAAACGAAGAATATCAATATAAAAGTTATTAATGACACACTGGATGAGAACAATGAGAGTATCAAGATAACTCTGAGTGCGCCATTTAATGCAAAATTAGCAGCAACTACAGTTTACACTTATACGATTACTGACAACGATAATCCTCCTAAGGTTTCATTGTCAATGAGTACCCACCGTATCAATGAAAAAAATGGTAGCTCTATTATCACTGCTAAACTGTCCGCCGCATCATCCAAAAAGGTCACAGTCAAACTGGCTTACAGTGGAAAAAGTATTGGTGGAGGAAAGGATTATAGTGCAACTGACACAATCGTTATCGCGGCAGGCAAAACAAGCGGTTCGACAAGCATGCAGGCAGTTGACGATAAAAGTATCGAGGGTGATGAGGCATTTATCATCGATATCAGTTCGGTAACTAACGGTACTGAGAATGGAACTCAACGCTTGGCGGGTCTCATAATTGATGATGATAAAGCAGTTTCGGCCACTGTTGGATTTTCAAAAGTAAGCTCTTCAAGCAATGAAGGAAAAGCAACTGCAACTATTCCTATTTCCCTTTATAAAGCTTCAAACAAAAATGTCACTGTGAAATACACTGTAACTGGCGGTAGTGCCAAACAGAATACCGACTATGTCCTTGCCAACGGTACTCTTACAATAAAAGCTGGGAAAACCACACAAAATTTATCGATACAGATTAAAGAAGATAATCTGGACGAAACCAACGAAAATATAAAAATAACATTGAGCAATCCTACCAATGCGACCTTGGCGAGTAACAAAGTTCACACCTTCACTATCGTGGATAATGATCCTAAGCCCAAAGTGAAACTGACCATCAACGGGCACCGCATCTCTGAAAAGGACGGTACTGCCAAGGTAACGGCTCAGCTTTCTAGCCCATCATCAAAAACAATTAAAGTGGTTCTGGGATTCAGTGGTACTACTATTTATGGAAAGGACTACAAAGTCTCAACTCAGACCATCCTTATTAAACCTGGTAAAGTATCTGAGTCGGTAACATTTACGGCCATTCAGGACGAACTCGAGGAAGGTGACGAAATCTTCCGTATTTTTGTTAAGTCAGTTGAAAATGGCGAGGAAAGTGGTGAACAAATCGTTGCCGGCCTGCTAATGGACTATAAGGAAGAAACTACTTATGAAGTAACCTTTGTTACCGATACTCGCGGTTCTTCTAACGACAAACTGGTTCAAACGGTTGTAGAAGAAACTGCGGCATTAGCTCCGAAAATCAAAGCAGCAAGTGACTGGGATTTTATCGGTTGGGATACAGACTTTTCAAATGTTACTTCTGATCTGACAATAACAGCCCTTTATGCTTCAAATAATCCAAAGTTAAACATCGTGAAAGTTTCAGGAGTCAAAGAAAGCTGGAAGAAAATTTCTTTGCCAGAAACATACTATAATCCAGTAATTATCACCACGCCTGTTTACAGTTCTGGAGGCCCTCTTGTAACTCGTATTCGAAACAGAACGTCCAATTCTTTTGAACTGCGTACTCAAAGAGCTGATAAAGTAACAAAACCTGCGGCGGACATCGAAGTAACTTATATAGTTGTTGAAGCTGGTGCTTATTCTGATGCTGAACATGGAATAACTCTTGAAGCACAGCTTTTTGAATCCACAAAAACAGACTACAAAAACAACTGGCAAGGTCAATCATTAGAATTTTTAAATTCTTATACTCATGTTGCTGTTTTTGGCCAAGTAATGTCCTATAGAGATTCTAGGTGGTCTACTTTCTGGTCCTGCAATGGAAATCATTACAATCCAGCAACAGCGGATTCTTTATATATCGGTAAACATGTAGGTGAAGATCCAGCATCCTCAAGATCCAATGAAACTCTCGGTTACATTGCCGTAGAGGAAGGAACTTATACTTTCAAAAATAATGAGTTCACCTTCTCATTAGGCGATGATACAATTATGGGGTTTTCCAATTTCCCAATAACTTATGCTGCAGAAGGTCAATTAAGTGTTGCAACTAAAGCTGCAATGGACGGTATTGATGGTGGCTGGGCAGTGCTCTTTGATAGAGCAGGACCAGTTGATGGTAGTCTAAGCCTAGTTATTGATGAAGATACCATTGGCGACTCAGAGAGAACACATGTAAGTGAACAGGTATCTGTTGTTACTATGAAAAAAATCACTGACTGAAGCTATAAAAGCAAAAGCCTCTACTAGGAGGCTTTTTGAGTAAAAGTGTGAACAAGTAAGTATTATTCACATATTTTGTAAATTACTGCCCGTGAACGTCGGCGGCACCAAGTACGTCAAAGAGATAATGTCAGCCAATAAATGACTGATCCCCTGCTAAAATTCGACTAAAGTCCAGTCAATTACAAAGCCCTAAAGAGTGTAAATACTGACACCACATGGCTTCAAATGAAATGAAAACTTTTATGTCTATTTTGAAATACTTGCAACAATTCCAAAATAGTTCTGTTTATCATAACCAGAACCATCAAAACAAAGAAAGCTGTTTATGATTTATAAGCTTAAGTATCGTATGCATATAGACAGGTCATAGCCGGTATTTCTTTCAAAAAAACCACTTGCAACGAAGTGAGAAAGCACTTAGGCAAAGATCATTTCATGCACGGAAAATATAAGAGAAAAGAATGAACTTAAAGAGAATTTTAGTAGGCCTGACTATGTTGGGAATGGCTTTGGTAGGATTTGCTAACGATACATCGCCTTCTCAACCTACGAGAAATACCTTTATGGTACTAGGCAATCCCTATGTTGAATTCCCAGAGGAAGCAAAGAAAAGTATTATGGGATCAATTGAGCAAGCCGTTGAAGATGCAGACATCGATTTTGTGATCATCGTGGGTGAACTGACGATAAATGCTACCACTGAGCAGTTTCAGGCTGTGAAATATATAATGGAGAATTCTCCTGTTCCAGTTTATGTAACCGCAGGTAATCATGACTTGGCATATGATAACGGTGATTGGCAAACTGGAATTCCCGATGACTATGCTTACTTCACTGAAATGTTAGATACAGAAGCTGAGTACAGTTTCTCCAAAGGCCGCAGCTATTTTATCATGCAGTCTCATGACGATGATGTGGGCTACGATTTCACAAATAACATACTAGCTGAACTTGAAGACGATACTTCCTACGACTTTGTTTACCAAGTTACAGAATCCCCTCTGCGAAATGGCATAGACCTAGCAGTCAAACCTTTGATTGGTATCACCGGTGGCAACAAAAATGGGAACAAATGTCAGTTAGTTAGTGGTCGTCACCCTAGGTTTGTCCCAATTGAGCATAAATACACGGAAGATGAAGTTGATTATTTGATCGTTAAAGAAAATGACGGTTACATCCTGCTGGACTCGTATCTTGATCGAACATTGGATACAACTTGGAAAGTAACTATCGACCGTTCTGCTGGGACCTCTTCTATAGCGTCTTATACTTACCCCGTTGATTTCGATGTGAACGGTGTTTCTAGTTCGTGGCTGACAAGCTATGGTCTGGGGTTGACTGAAACTGCGACTCTTACAGATACCGATAGAGATGGCCTAACAAACCTAGAGGAGTACCTCGCAGGTAAAAACCCATTGGTGAACGATAGCTCACCTGAAATTCGCGTAACAGAATACTATCTAACTGACGGCGACTTTAGCGGAACAACTGCAACGCTTCGACTGAACCAGAGAATTGCAGATGATTACTTCATTTTCGTACGTGGCTCACGTACAGGCCATGGTCTATCTTATCCTGACAACAACTATGCGCGAATTACAGGTGTCCCAACTGGAGTGGGTGAAATGGCTGGATCCGGTGGTTGGTATAACATTACTCTCACACGAGCTGCGGCTGATTCCGATTGGGAAGGCGTCGTGACTGTAGTAGAGTGCCAAAATTCTTTGAGTGCTGCGGGATTTAACTTGGTGGACATCCTTAAAACCTCGTTGACGGGCACTTCTGGTACAGATACATCTGAAGCCTGGAACGATTTAGATCAAGTAGTTCTCTTTGGTGGATATCGCGGGGGCGGTGTAAGCTTTTCTGGAGAAACTGTTTCTAGCCTTAATCAAGGTACAAGTGCCTATACTCGACTCTATCCAAGTGGAACAAATACGCTTAATTGGTCTCGTGATGCAGCTGGTGAAACACTAGTTGATGTTGACATCACAACTTTTGTCGTAGAGTGGGGACATGAGTGGAATGTCCAACATGTTAATGTAACTGGGAGCAATGGAGGCAATGGTGCTGATGTGACTGGAGAATACACCACTGCGCCGATCAACAATGTATCGCGTGCTAACAGCTGGGTCTGGGGAACTGGCACTCGTACAGATGCGGGTATTGGTGACTGTGCAGAAAGTTGTCTCGTAACCCTAGGTGACGGAGTAAACCAGAACAGCACGGAAAATAGTGTAGCTGTTGGTTCGGAGTACACCGATGCTTATGACTTTGATGTCTATGTGTTGACTCACCCTTCTATTTCAATCGACCATCTCTATGTGGAAGATGGTAACCAGAAAGTTCTGGATCTGCCAGTCAAAGTCAGTGCGGCAACTACGGGAACCCGATTTGCTTGGGCTTACAATGGACTCAACGGCATAGGGCGTTGGCACCCATGCAGTCTCTTCTGGGCTCGTTATACAGGTGACAGCGAAATCACGCTTAGTCGTGGCTTTGAAGGTCAAACATTCCCAGCTTGGGTACAAGGAATTGACTTCTCTGGTCTAAATAACAAAAAATAATAATTAACTTATAACGCTGGGTCTATTCGGCCCAGTTTATATACCGAACAAGTAACTGCATATAGAACTGAAGATCACCAAATCTTACTTGTCTGACTTATGGCCGAGAAAATCACTTTTCTGTAGACTCTAAGTCAGACAAGTAAGTCTTTCGGTACTCCTCAAGTTTATCAACTCCGCCAAAAGGCCAAGGTACCGCATATTCACCAAGCTCTTTGAGCAATCGCCTCGCTTCTGACTCTTCTCCACAACGGATGGCAAACTTGGCATACTTAGACTTGCTTATTGTGTCATTTGGATAAGACGCCAAGTGCTTCTCAAAACCCTTTTTGACATACTTCCAATATCTCTTTGCTCGATCAGGGTTATCTTTATCTTGATCAGACACATGTTTGGCGTACTCATAAGTTGCTAAACTGGCCATATTATGACTGTAAGGAAATTTTAACCAAGATTTTGAAACTGTGTACTTTCTTTTATCCTTAACATACCTATTCAGTGGTTCATTAGAACTAAAAGCTCCATAGACTGCTCTTCTAAGGCTAATATTATAGTCCTGATCAAACCAAACTGAATATCCCAAGAGTCGACTTGAAGCTACTCCATTTCCTGGATTCAAAAACCATGCGTCTTTGATTGAAGCTTTTGCTAAACGATTGTGAGCATTCGTTTCTTTATTGTTTTTTCGATTATTCCCATAATAAATTTGCCAGGCCATTCGATTATGAAAATAAGCCTTCACAATTTTTGCAGAGCAAAACTGCCCAAGTTCCTCAAGACGTAGTTGAATTGGTTCATGTAGCTTTTTATCCAATATCCTTAAAGCAAGTAAGCCAGAATAAAGGTCATAGTACTTAGCAACCGAAACTGAGTTTTCTTCTATTAATTCAGGTAAAATCTTCACTATGGATTCAACCAACTTCTTCTCTGATTCACTTACTACTTTTTGGTAACCAAGCTGAGAAACTCCTTGGCATATTCCATAAACTTTTAATGAATTCGGGTAATTACTATCTAGCAATTGTTGAAGGGCAAAAAAACCTTGTGCTTTATCATCTCCCATGTACCAATAGTCTTTAAGGTTCGACCAAAATAGAAAAATAAGAGGATCTCGATTTCCCTGCTTCCTGATCTCTGCCAACTTTTTGTAAGGTTTTTGGTAGGAATCTTTAAACTCATGAATTAATTCAGGTTTATCATAAAACCTTTCAGACATATGCTTTAAGTAAGGTTCTAAGTACTTATCCCACTTCGGGTTCTTTTTATTATTTTTCTTATAGAAATCCCAAAAGTTATAAAGCCCTCCCTTCTTAGCCTCTTGATAATTTGTTTGCAAGCGTTCCCTAAAGTCTACATAAGGTGGGAGCTGGGGTGTTATCTTTTTTGTTGCATAATAGCTTGATTCTTTACGGATATCTAAAATGTTTCTAAGCAGATATATTCCTTTATAGGAGTTTACATCATCAACTCGTTTAAATAACTTTTCGGCTTTTTCCCAAAAACCATATATTCCTGATACATAAGCTAATTCTGTAAGCAAGTTATCACTGACTTCACCACTTGCGGCATTTCGCACAAGCTCATTAAATCTCGGTTCGTTATAAAACGCACTAAAATTAAATAATACTTCATCATTCCGAATATTTAAATAATCTGAAAATTCGTCCAAAAACTCCGGTAGATTCCTAACCATTGCCGTTTTAGACTGGCTAATTTCAAGGCCATATTTCCACCAGTCATCGATCGAAGACTCTCTTTTTAAAAATAAAATCTTCTTTTTAAAAGCATCTTCACTCCCAGGATCTGCCAACAACACATTTGAATACCATTTGTTAAATTCTGACCAATCACCCCGACTTCTACACGCATCTAATATACGTATAGCAATTGCCAGCCTTCCTGGATCCTGCTCCCAAGCACGCTTCAACAATTCAATCGAATTTGCTAAATTCATATCACGTATATTTTTCGAATATCTGTATGAATACTCAACTAGATTAACCCAACCAAAAACGGCATTATGTTCTAAAGAGTTTTCCCCATAAGCCTCGATTAGCTCATTCTTAAATAATTCATAACCAGCAAAATGAGTGAAGCCACAACTTCTATAAACATCTGTGATATTATTTGAATTGTGCAAAAGATCATCAAATGGGAAATCTTTATCCTTAAAGCAATTAACAAAATAAGGAATTGATTCTTTAAGCTTTGACAAGCAAGGGTCTATATACTTAGGAATACTTTTTTTACGATATTTTATGTAGTAAGCCGTAAGTCGAGTTGAGCGGAACTTAAAAAAATCATGATACTTACTTGCTCTCAAGGCATGCTGTGCCTTCCTATGCATCGGAAGTATATTTAAATACTTACCTTTAAGCAACTTAGCCCTAGAACCACGTGCATGAAAATATAAAATAAGTGGGTCTTTGCAACCTTTTCCGATTGCTTTCTTACATGCCTTTTCAATAGCTTCCGCATATTCCTCTATCCACCAAGAGGTCTCAAATTGCTTCAACACTAGTTCAAAAGCACCAAGGGCATCTTCATTCCATCTCTCATCTTTGTGACCAAAATCTTTGTATGCATCTACAGTATGCTTTCTATACCAATCTATCCTTTTCTTGAGCAACCACTTCGCTCTCAAAGGAAACATCTTCTCTTTGGTTAACCGAAGTTTGACCTCAAGACTAACAACTTCTGTTTCTAAGTGTTTTTTTAAGAAGGGATAAAACTCAACAGGAAGATTTTTGAGTTGTGCTGATGCTTCTTTACGTTCTTTATAATTGCCATCAAGCTTTTTTAGAAACTCATTCGCTAAAGCTTCTGTTTCTGCTCCCAGACTTACTAAAGTAAAAAATAAAAAGAAAAGAAAATATTTCATATAAGCCCTAGTTGATTTACTACTAAAATATAACCTAAATACAAAAAACAGCTAGAAAAAATAATTAAAAGCCGCCGGTTTCAGGTCGTCACCTGTGTTTCAATCCAAACCTTAACATCTGTTTACTTGATACTGGCATCTTATTGTCATGGTACCTTATTGTCGGACGAAACCTTACCTATTGCAGTATAAGAGAGGTAACTTATTGTCATTTACCTATTGCTATATAAGAGAGTTATGAATGATAAGCGCCAGCCTTTAGAGCTGTAAGTATTATTCTTTCTAACTCTCTATCCTTCAAGGGGTCTGGAGAATTCAAATAAATAAACTAGCAAATGAGCGAGGCCTCAGATGAATAAGGTACTAACAAAATCCACTAAGAAAAAGCTTTTTTGCGGTAATAATCAAAGACTTCTAATTGTAGCAGACTGTGCCAAGTCAGAACACCTAGTTCAATTTTTTGATCCCTCTACAGGTCAATACCTCTACCAGCACCATATAGTTCCCAAATTTGATTAGAGCTGACTTATCTGTTATCTTAAGAAAAAAGTAAAAATTTTGTGACAAGGGTTCATTCAGTGGCCATATACCTGAGAAAATTACATATGGAGATAATTTTATGAATGAACCTGATAACAAAGAATTTAACGATACCTCACTTCTCGAGCGAATAAAATCCGGTGATGAACAAGCGCTGGACTGTGTGATTCAGCAGTATAAAAATATGGTATATGCGACCTGTTTACGTCTCTTGAAAAATACTGCAGATGCCGAAGATGCAACGCAAGCTACTTTTCTTATTCTCTATAAAAAATGCCATAAATTGAAAAAAAATACCCTACTTGGCGGTTGGCTTTACAGAACTGCCGGTTATGTCGCGAAACAGTCAATTCGCACTTCAGTTCGCAGGAAAAATAGAGAAGAAAAGGCAGAGCTAATGAATAATCAAACGGATGAAGTAGAAAAGGTTTGGCAGGATCTGGAACCGGAATTGGATAAAGCGCTTTTAACGCTCCCTGAAAAGTTTAAAGATATTGTAGTTTTAAGATACCTAGAGGGGAAGTCAACCAAGGAAACTGCAGAATTACTTAGCTTATCGACGTCAGCAGTGACAACTAATTTATCACGAGCAATAGATAAGCTTAAAGGGATATTTAACCGCAAAGGAATCGTTGTCAGTAGCGTTCTACTTACGACTACTTTAACAAATAAAGCATCGGCTGTTACATTGCCAGTATCTTCAGCACTAAGTGCAGAGTCATTGCTCATGGGAGGCGCAGTTTCTGCAAATGTAGTTACTCTGATGGATGGTGCGTTATCAGAAATGAATGGTTTCAACAGTAAGGTCATGGCATCACTTGTGGCTCTGGTAGCATTAATCTTTGTAGGAACGAGTTACACATTGACCCAAAATCAAATCGATGTTCTCGGTCTGGATGAAAAGCAGGTTGAACTGATTAACGGAGTTTTCGCAGATACTCGCCAAAAGTATGTCGATATAGAAAAAGAAAATACCACTTTTCTAATTGAAGAGGATACTAGAGTAAAATTACAGATAAACCCTTTTCCGGAAGAGCTTAAAAAGTTGACTGCTGAATTCTGGCAGAGTTTTGATGAAGTTTGTAACGAGTATCAAAGGAAAGTATCTCGTCGTTACATCAATCCAAAAGCAATTTACAGTTTTGGAGATGAATCCGTAGAAATAGAACTTTTCTACGAAAAGAAAACATATCATTATACAGAGAAATCATTGGATCACAAGAGTAGCTTTATTAGTAGGATGACGCAAAGTGGCTTTATTGAAGAGTGGTCTCGTTTTTGGGGCGATCGAGTAAAAAATACCTCCTCAAATCCTCTGCTCGAAGTTGGTAGTTACCGCAAAGCTATGTCTAGGCAGGAGAAGTCATTATATTTTAACAACGGCAAGCCTTTATTGACCAGTAACTTTCAGGAAACTCTTGATTTAAATAAATCCTCCACAGAAAAATTTAATGAAATTTTGGGCGGAGTTAGTGATGAATATATGATGTTACAAATGGAGAATACAAGATTTGAAGGTGTCGATAACACAGGAGAGGAAAAGTATAAAATTGAATCTTTTAGTTCAGAAAAAACTAACTTACTTGAATCTCTGTGGTCAAGGCTGGAGACGTTTTTAAATGAAAGGCAGATGGCAATTGTCAAAGCCTATTTATTGGACAGTGACCTTATGCCATTCGGTGATTATGAGTATTCTGTTCGGTTAATGGAAAATAGCATAAGATACAATATTGACATGAAGTACAGAGGGTGGATGATAGGTGGTAGTAGTTCGAAATCTTATCGTAAAAAAGATTTACCAGATCAATACAAGAAACTTAGAACATTTAGGCACTAAGATTCTTTTGATATATCTCAGTCTTGGCCACATTGTCGCTTTGAAATCTACATGTGGCTTTTTCGCGACGACATCGTGCCAGTCCTTCTTGTTAATGTTTACAAGTGCTAATTAGACAAAAAGGTAGTGTGCAGTGTATTTTTTATTAGAATCACCACTTTGTACACTTGATTAATCATAAAATATTTGGCAGCTACATAAGGAAAGTAATTGTC
>JAJPOQ010000050.1 GCA_021232515.1 Lentisphaeraceae bacterium | reverse complement strand
TTTCTTGAGTCCTGAATGGACGTTGTAATCGTAGGCCCAGACTTTGAGTCTGGGTTTCATTATGGAAAATATAGAGGCGTGCCGTCAGGTACGCAGTATTAAATGTAGCGTACCTACCAGCACGCATATTTTGCTACTTGTTAACCCGCATTAAAATACGGGCCTAGTTTTATTTTGTCCATTTGGGACTTTGATTGGAGAAAGGAGTAAGGACGCGTATTAAGGGAATACAGCGTTGAAATATAATATACCCGCTTTGAGCGGTTCATCTTTTAAGCCTCAGGCTGTGCCGGAGGTACATGCCTGCCATAAAATTCTAAATGATAGTCATTTATGTCCTATATTGTGCGTAGGTATATAAGTGTAAATGAAGTGTGATGAGGCAATGTGTATGAAAAAGAATTTTTCTTTAATTGAATTACTGGTCGTAGTAGCGATAATTGGAATTTTGGCAAGTTCGTTATTGCCATCTTTATCCAAAGCGAGATTGAAAGCTCAGCAAGCAGTTTGCTTGAGTAACCAAAGGCCAACGGATAATATTACCGATGCAGATTACAGGTGGCACCAGCTCCTTATTCCGAATTACCTGCCTTCAGGAGAACTTGAACAAGGCGCCTCTCCAGTCCAGAAGTGTCCCAATGGTATGAGTTTAACAGATCCTTGGTAGAGTACTATTGCCATGAACCATCGAGTTACAGGCAAAAATCAACAAGGCGCTTCGACAACACAGGGAAGTACGGCAAACATCTCGCCTTCAGAGACATGTTTGTTGATGGATTCTTACAATGCTTGGAGAAGCACAGGGCACTATAATATGACTGTGGACAGAGTTTTAACAGATGGTGATAAAGTGATAGTTGCTCGTCACCTAGGCAAGGCAAATGTAACCATGTTTGATGGAAGTGGCAGGTCTAGATCAGCAAAGTTTCTCATGTCAACAAATGACTTTACAAATACATTTTGGGACCCCGAGCAATAGCGAAGTGTGACTTATTTGGTCTAGAGCTGGATAGGAAGTGAGGGGCATCATTGACTTCAGTATAGTGTCTCTATCTTTTCAGTATCCACTATTCAGGTAAGAAGGTAGGCATGAAGAAGCCCGTTGAGGTTTTATTTGGGATATTGCCTAAACTTTGCGTCATGTGTATTTCTATGTTCTTCGCCTTCATCTTGAGTAGGGCTTGAACGAGTTCTTTTTCTTTAGCGGGAATGAGTAATAATGGACTGAAACCTTTGAAGTTGTTTAAGTGACTTTTAATCAAAGCTAAAGAGTCTGTATGGTTTCGCATCGCTCCTAAACCAATAATCTTTGAACAGGCATGATTTACACTGCAAAGGAATCCGGTTATTTGCGCTTGGTTATCTTCCATGACATGGCAGTTCCAGTGTCCCGATTCATTGGCAATGATAAATTCCAAATCTTTAGTATGATCAAAACCATTTATCGAACGCTCGAGCGACACTAACTTGGGAATATCTGAAGCTTTGGCAGGACGTACTCCACTTAATTCTTGTTGGGTAAAAGAGAGGCCTGCTTCAGGGACTTGCAGAAGCATGTCTTGGAAGACTTCATTTGGCACAAAGCCATACTTGTTATAAAGAGAAAACGAATCGATGTTTTGAGCACTGGAAATAAGATGGAGTGTTTTACCTGAATCACTAGCTCGGGTTACTATCTCTTGTAAGAGTTGGCGTGCTAGACCACGTCCATAGAAATCTGGATGAACACACATTATGCCAAGAGAAAAGTGAGTTGGTCTAGGGTGATAAAAACAGCATGCGGTAATTTGCCCATTTTCCTCAGCTACTAGACAGCAGTTTGGGTCTAGGCTTTCATAAACTTCACAGAAAAATTTGAGATCGTTTTGATAGCAAGAAAAGACAGGCGGTTTCCCATTATTTACGTACCAAGTATTTGTCGCTAGATGGATGAGACCACCAACTTCTTCCCATTCTTCCTTTGCCATAGTACGAATCATGTATTATCTCCAGATATTTATCGCATAAGGTAATTACATAAAATTATTATTTCAATAATCATGAATTCTTGTTGGGAAGTATTTGCTAAGTCAGTTCTGACTGATATTTAAAATTTGCTTTCATTTAGTCAAGCTTTTATTTTAAGGAGAAGAGAATTCGGGGAAACAGAAATGCGTAAATTTACTTTGATAGAGCTTTTGGTTGTTGTTGCGATCATAGGTATACTTTCTAGTATTTTGCTTCCTGCTTTAGGCAAGGCAAGAGCTCGTGTTCAGGCTTCAGTTTGTCTAAACAATCAACGTCAGATTAGTATTGCAATGATCTCCTACATCGTAGATCACAATGACTATGCCCCGGATGATAATAAGGATGACGGTTCAGGTGAGCGCTGGTTCGACATGTTGGTTCCTGGATATTTACCTGAGATGACAACACCTGAGGGCGGTCTTTCTTTTTTAATATGTCCAAATGGTAGAGCTTTTAATCAAACAGGTTCCAACATAGCAGAAAATGGCAAAATGGTCAGTAAAAATGAAGATGCAGCTCATCTTTCTACGGCAAATGCGACAACAACAGAAACGATGATGTTGATGGATACCTACAAAGCTTGGCGAGTTACTTTCCCTTCATATATGGATGTTTCGCAGTTACTTGAAGGCGAGAGCGATGAAATAAACTTAAAGCACTTTGGTAAGGCAAATGTGACATTTTTAGATGGCAGTGGTGCGTTGAAAACAGCATCTTATTTTCTTGAGCGTAGTTCAGGGTCACATACATTTTGGGATGTAACTCAGTGATTTACTGCATTTTTGATTAAAATGTCGTTAACTTGATTAGATTTGCAGTAAGAAGCTTTCCTAGACTATTGAAAATATTTTCCCTAGGCTCTATTTTTTAAATAAGTAATAGGGGACAAAGGGACATATGCCACTTATACAGGGCGACTACAAAGATTTTCGATCTAAAATACAACCAGGCGATGTTATCGCCTTTTCTGGTGAAAATCACTTTTCAAATATTGTGAAATGGGCAACGCGTTCGGCGGTTTCTCACGTAGGTATAGTTTTTGAAACTAAAGTGAGTTTTGATCAGAATTCTATGCCAGGTAAGATTGTCGACATCATGGAAGCGACGACAATGCAGCGAAACCCAGAAACGGGTGCTTGCACGACTGGTGTTCAGCGCAACAGAATGAGCAGTAAAGTTAAGTACTATGATGGCGAGATCTGGTGGTTACCGCTCAGTGATGCCGCTCGGTCAAAGTTAGACTTTCGCAAGATGGCAAATTTTTTGATGCACTCAGAAGGTAAAGAGTACGACAGTCCGCCAGAGGTCATTCGTGCGGCAATTGATACTTTAGATGACTCACACAGTTTTAAGTGTTGGACTTATAATGATGAAGACTTTTCAGCTTTCTTTTGCTCTGAATTAGTAGCTGCAGCTTTGGAGGCAGCAGGGGTGATCGAAGATATAAATGCTTCGGAAGTGACGCCAACGGACCTTTGCAGGTTTGATATATTTACAGATGATTATTATCAGCTTAAGGGCAGTGAGAAGGAATTAAGTAATTTCAATATCATCAATCCAAATGGCTTTGGACAAAGTTAGTCTAACTCATCTTTGAGTTTGGTAGCTTCATCAATCAAGCTTTTGACTAACTTGCGGGCTTTAATTCTTTTTGGCATCTGTACAAAGATGTCAAAAGCTTTTTTGAGCTCATTTTTGGCCTTTTCTTTGTCATTTAAACCTATGTAGCACTTCACCTTTTCGATGTACCAACGCTCTTTACGAGTCACGTTGTTTAGAACATCATCACAGGCTTCAAGAGCTAGTTGGTACTCTTTAGCATCATAAAGTGTTTTATAGAGTTCTATTTGCAGAGTTAGGGCTTGGCCAAACTTCTTGAGGCCACTTTCTAGTATTTCTACAAGTTTTGGTAGCGGAGTTTCGTTTGAAAGTTGGTGAGCCTGAAACTGTTCAAGGATGTGATGAGGCTGGACATCTTTCATTTGCTTTATGGCTTGGTCAAAATACTCAGAGGCAGACTGATAGTCTTTAAGGGAAAAATAGGCGCGGCCAATACTAAAGATAGCGTCGATGTTTTGTGGCGACTTTTTAAGGCTTTTTTGAAAATACTTTATAGCGACTTCGTCATGCGCCTGAGCGAGTTCAATTCTGCCGTAAAAGTAATCGAAATCTGTTAACTCTCGATTGAGATTTTGAGCTTGAAGTAAGTCTTTTTTACACTCGGGCCAATCTTCATGTTGTTCGTTCAGTAAAGCACGTTCGAGATAGAGCTTAGCAGATGGATTCTCCAGTATTTCTTTTGACTTTGCTGTGATCAGGTCATCAACAGGGCCATGGGCTAGGAGAGAAGCGCTAAGTAAAAATGATATGAAAAGTGCTGTTCTATGCAAAATTTGACTTCCTCATTTCGTCTGTTGGAATATACTGCAATCTGCCCTTAAGCAAAAGCAGTTGTTATTTTTTGTCTAAGCACATTGTAAAGTAAGACAATTTAGCGAAATTAGGTCTGCAAATAAACACATAAGTTTAGTCAAGTTGAGAAATAGCCGGAGACTGACAATGAGGAAAAGATTTTGGAAGAAAACGAGATAGTTGAAGAACAAGAAAAAGAGCTTGTTGTTCATGAAAATATTCACCGTCTGAAAGTGGGCGATAAAAACGTAGCTTTGATCGGTACTGCACATGTATCTCAAGAAAGCGCGGATCTTGTTAAAGAGATCATCGATAAAGAAAAGCCTGACTCAGTTTGCATAGAGCTCTGTGAGAACCGTTACAAGTCTATCAAAGAAAGAGACAACTGGCGCAACATGGACTTGGTCAAAGTTATCAAAGAGAAGAAAGCTTTGATCCTAATCATCAATTTTATGTTGTCTTCTTTTCAGCGAAAAATGGCTAAGAAACTTGGTGTTCGTCCAGGTCAAGAGATGATCCAAGCAATCGAGTCTGCAGATGAGCATAGCTTAAATGTAGAAGTGATAGACCGTGACGTAAGAACAACTTTGAATCGTACTTGGGGCTATATGGGCTTCAAAAGTAAGATGAATCTTTTAATCGGCATGGTCGGCTGGGGAACTATCCTTGGTTTTGTGATCATCACTGCAGCGATGCTTGCGAAGCTTTTTGTCGAAGGTTACACCCCCAAGATGTTTGGTATAACTCTGGCCGTTGCTTTTGGTGCGATGATGTTTGCTGGCGGCGGTAAGTCGAATGAAGAAGACGAGCTGACTAAAGACAAACTAGAAGACATGAAGAAGCAGGACACTCTTGAGCTTTTACTGGCTGAAATGGGAGAGTCTGTACCGGATATAAAGAAACGTTTGATCGATGAACGGGACCTTTACATGGTGGAGAATATACGCCATGCTCCGGGCAAAGATGTTATCGCAGTTGTAGGTGCTGGTCACGTTCCAGGAATGATCAAAAACTGGGAAACAGAAATAAATATTTCTGAGCTGGATGAAGCTCCTAAACCAGGTTACATGGGCAAGGTGATTAAGTGGGGTATCCCTGCAGTTATCTTGGCGATTTTTGCCCTTGGCTTCTTCTTCGGCGGCGCTGAAAAGTTTAAAGACCTAGTTTGGATTTGGGTTGTGGTAAATGGCGCTTGTAGTGCGATCGGTACTATGATTGCCCTTGGGCACCCAGTTAGTATCATAACAGCTTTTGTAGCAGCTCCTATTACCTCGATGAACCCAGCTATAGGTGCTGGTATGGTAGTTGGTTTTGTTGAAGCTTTATTGCGTAAACCTAAAGTTGAAGACTTCGAACAACTTCCTGAGGACTTTGTCACTGCAAGAGGCTGGTGGAGAAACAAAGTGACACGTGTCTTACTTGTCTTTTTGCTATCTGGTTTTGGCAGTGCAATCGGTACTTGGGTTGCCGGATTTATGATGGCGGAGAAAGTCGCGCAGTAGTCGGTAGTCGGTAGTCGGTAGTCGGTAGTCAGTAGTCAGTAGTCAGTGTGTAGTCCGGGTATAGGTTGACACTGTAATCAAAAGGAAATTGGATGAAATATTCGATTCGTTACAGTGAAACGTTTAAGTTAAAGGTAGTGAAAGAGCTAGCCTCAGGAAAGTTTACAAGTATTAGAGAGGCTT
>JAJPOQ010000018.1 GCA_021232515.1 Lentisphaeraceae bacterium | reverse complement strand
ATAGCTTCTATGCCTTCTTTGTCATGTGGACCTCGTCCTTGACTGTCGATAAGAATCAGATCTTTTTCTTTAAAAGCTTCGATTTGTTTTTTCATTTCTTTTTCAGTAAATACAACAGCTAACTCTATTCCGAGAAGATTTGCATACTCGCGAAGTTGGTCGACGGCAGCGACTCTAAAAGTGTCTATGGTGATTAAGCCAACATTGAGTTTGTTTTTAAGTACGGCTTGTGCAGAAAGTTTGGCTAGACTTGTAGTTTTACCAACTCCAGTAGGACCAGCTAAAGCGTAGACATCTGGAGCAGTTCCGGTAGTTGGGCGAAAGTATATACCTCCAGCTGTAGGTATCATTTCAGCAAGAGCTTTTCGATAGTCTTCAACACTTGGGTTGTTTATATTTCTTAATCTTGAAAGTACTTGGCGGTGCCACCCTTCATGTATGAATTTTAGTTCTCTAGGAGCTTCATTTTGAGACTTTATTTCTTTTTCTTTGATCATGAGCTTATCAAATCTAGAATCTAAAGAAGCTAGCTTTTCATCGAGCATTTTCATGGAACGACGTATACCCATATACTGACTTTTTTGGCTATTGAGAATTTCATCAACAGGTATTTCTGTGCCAGAACTAGTAGAGCCTTCCTTCATGGGCTCTTCAACTGCAGCAATAACTTCATAAAGTGAACCTTTAAGTTTGCCGACTATGCCAGAATCATTGAGTTTTTGATTATGAATGATAACTGCACTTGTACCCATTTCATTGACAACAGTTTCACGTAAAGCTTCAAGAGTTTTACCTCTGTACCTTCTTATCATCATGCTGCAATACCTCCTTTAGGTGGGGTTACCGATGCGACAATTTCCACAGGGAGATCATCAGAAATTTCAGAATATGAAAGAACCGCAAGTTCAGGTATCTTTCTACTAGTCAATTGACTCAAATGGTATCGGATAATTGGTGAAACTAGAAGTGCGATTTCGGCATCGTATGACTCTTTGAGGCTTTCGAAAATAGAAGCTATTTGTTGTACTAAGCTATTTGCTTTCTCTGGGGCCATAGTCATGATACCCATGCCTTGATTACCTTCGATACTTTCTGCAATTGTGGACTCAAGTTCAGGTTGCAGGGTTATCGCAAATAAGGTGTTGTTTTCAGAAAGCAGTTGACTGGTGATGTGACCTTTTAAAGCTTGTCGGCAAAACTCAGCTAAAACGACAGGGTCTTTTGTTTGGTCTGCAAAGTCAGAGAGAGTTTCCATTATAACTGGCATGTCATGCACAGGAACTTGTTCTTCAAGTAAGTTTTGAAGTACTCTGTGGACAACACCTAGGTTGAGTCGATCAGGAATTAACTCTTCAACAACAGCTGGGTTTGTCTCTTTTATTGCATCTACGAGCGTACTTGTATCTTGTCTTGATAGTAAGTCAGAAGCGTAGTCTCTAACTAGTTTTGTTATGTGAGTTGTTATGACACTTGCTGCATCGACAACAGTGTAGCCTGATGTTTCAGCTGCTTCGACTCTTTTGGGGTTGATCCAGACTGCATCAAAACCAAATGCTGGATCTTGAGTGCGAATTCCTTCGATTTGTTCTTCTATATCACCTGGGTCGATGGCTAAATGAGAGCCCACATGAACATTTCCGCGAGCTCGTTCTAGACCACGTATGAGCAGTCGGTACTCGTTGTTTCCAAGTTCAATATTGTCGTTCACAGCTATCGGTGGGATTCTAAACCCAAGCTCATCATAAACTTGCTGACGGATATTCCCGATTCTTTCAATAAGGTCACCATCTTGGCCGGCGTCGACTAAAGGTACTAAACTGAAGCCTATTTCTAAAGACATAGGACTAATGGATTTAACGTAACTATTATCTGCTTCTGGAGCTCCAGGAAGAGCAGGGGGCATGCTTCCAGGACTATTATCTTCTAAGGCATTTGGTGTAGAAGTGTTTGCTTTGACTATTTCTAAGGCAGCCTCATCTTCTTTTTTAGACGCGACTTTACCTGCAACTGCTGATGCAATACCAAGAACAGCAAATGGGAAAAATGGTAGTCCTGGAAGTATGGCCATAGCTATAAGGACTGCACTACAAACATATAGTGGCGAGGAGTGTGAAAATAGCTCTTCAGTGATCTGTGTACCAAGTGCACCTTTGTCACTGGCTCTAGTAACTAAGATACCAGCAGCCATAGAGACAACAAGTGATGGGATTTGACTGACAAGGCCATCACCAATTGTAAGGATAGTATAAGTTTTGAGGGCTTCAGCAACTTCCATTTCTTTTTGAAGTGTACCGATCAGTATGCCACCAACAATATTAATTGAAGTAATGATTAAGCCTGCAACGACATCACCTTTAACGAATTTATTCGCACCGTCCATAGAACCATAAAATGCAGCTTCTCGGTTAAGCTCATCGCGTTTTTCTTGTGCTTCTGTTTCATCAATGATACCAGCATTTAAATCTGCGTCGATACTCATTTGTTTACCTGGCATAGCGTCTAATGTAAAACGAGCTGATACTTCGGCGATTCTGCCAGAACCAGCAGTAATAACTTTAAACTGAATCATAACTAAGATTAAGAATATGACTGTACCGACGATGTAGTTACCTTGGATCACAAAGTTACCGAAGGTGTCAATGACTTGACCAGCATTGCCATCAAGAAGTATAAGTTTGGTGGAAGATACGTTTAGACCTAATCGGAACAAAGTCATGACTAGTAGGATTGATGGAAATGACGAAAGTTTAATTGGCGAATCAACATAAATTGTAAGAAGTAAGATGAGGAATCCACTGGAGATACTGACCACGAGTAGTAGGTCAAGTAGCATCGGAGGAAGTTTGAAGATAAGTAGGAATAGAACCATACTGAGCAGTAAAGCGAATGCTGCATCAGTTCGATTAAATTTCTTAGCTACGGCTTCTTGACTCATGATTTAATTTTTCTTTTTTGATTTTTAAATATTTTTGCTAGAATGACAGCGACTGCAGAGAAAAACTTTTCATCGATGTAGTCACCTTCATCTGTGCTGCGATAAAGACTTCTGGCTAAAGGAGGGGCTTCGATAATTGGAACTCCAGCTTCTTTGGCCAGTTTTCGAATTCTTAGAGCTTTTTTACGAAGACCTTTGGCAATGACTTTAGGTGCTCCTGCACCACCTTTATAGCTTAGTGCAACCGCAACATGAGTTGGGTTGGTGATGACGACGTCAGAGTCTTTGACGTTACTCATTATATTTTTCATAGCCATTTCACGCATTTTAGCTTTAATCTTAGCTTTGATTTTTGGATCACCATCTGCGTTTTTTCTTTCGTCTTTGACTTCGTCTTTAGTCATCATTAGTTTTTCTGTATGCGACTTTCTTTTCCAGATGATGTCAATGATACTGAGTACGAGGAAAATAGATAGAACGATGAAACAAAGTTGCATTGTTAGGTTCATCATTATTTCAGTACCAATGTATACAGGAACTGTTGCCATAGACATGATTTCCGGTAAGTCAGACTTGATGATGTAGTAGCAAACAATTGAAAGGATAATGACTTTGGCCATAGTTAGACCAAACTTGAACATCTTTTGTTTATCTGGGAGAAGTTGTTTTAAGCCGTTTGAAGGGTTGAGGGAATCAAACTTCCATTCTAGGGGTTTTGTATTAAAAAATCCGCCAACTTGTGTTCGAATGCTTACGAGTGATGCAACTGACAGGCCAAAAACGAGGGCGAAAAAACTTTTTGTGAAAAGCATAACTCCATTAATGGCGCCTTCTTGAAGATCTGTTGCAGTCCATTCTTGCATTTCACTTAAAGAAAAAGAAAAGAGGAAGACTTTAGAAAATGCGTCCATGAAATGCGGGGCCAAGAAAATTAATAAAATTGTAACGGCCATAAGCGAGGCAACAGATGTGGTGTCTTGAGAAACTGGAATGTCGCCATCATTTCTAGCATCATTCAACTTTTTCTCAGTTGGTTCTTCTGTTTTACTTGGATCTGGATTAGCCAATTTCGTAGTCCTGAATTATCAATTATAATTCTAATTGATGCAGGAAGTGTACCAGATTTAGATTAGAGCCCTAAAATATTGCCTAAATTGTCGAGAATATTTTCACAGTAGAAGATGAAACTATTGTTAATTATTGGCAATAAGGCTATTAGGAGCATGAGACCAACACCAAGACGAATTGGGAAAGATAGCATTAAAACTTGGAAGTCTTCACCAAATCTTGAGATGATACCCATAGCGACATTAATTAAGAGCATGATTGCAATGATAGGGAGAGACAGCTGGAATGAGTAGCGAAATATGTCATTACTTGTTTCAACAATTGAAATAAGATGGTCTTCATTTAAAAAAAGATGACCCGGTGGCATGGTATGAAATGAAGATGCGGTGATTTTTATAAAACCTAAATGCATGTCAGTAACAAGAAAGATTAGGATAAATATCTGCATGAACATGACTGAAATAGTTGAGTTTTGACTTTCTGTATTTGGGTCGAACTGCATAGACATAGAGTAGCCGACATTCATACTTATGAAGTGACCAGCCAAGACAGCGATCTCCATAATTAGAAATACGGATAGGCTAACAGTTAGCCCGAGTAAAAAATCCAGCAGTATGAGTGTGACAAAGCCAGTTGCTCCTAAGTACGTTGCTAAAGCTGTTGGAGACCATGCTTCAGGTAGTGAGGGGATGATAATCATTGTTATGGCGAGAAGAACAGCAACTTTAACTCTTTTGGGAACACTAGAGCCACGAAAGATTGGGAATCCCATAAAGATTCCTGCAACTCTTGAAAAAACAGCCATAAATTGAACTGCATTAAGAGTGAATTCATAAGAGAAATTCACTGTTTGGTAATCCCCATATAATTAAAGATTATTTGGAAATAGTTTTTGACTGTCGAAATATACCAAGGCAGCATCACAATCATGATAACTCCGGTAATGGCCATCTTTGGAATAAAGGTCAAGGATTGATCTTTGAGCTGTGTAACAGTCTGTATAATTTGTGTTGTAAGACCGACGACTACCAGAGAAATAAGTGGTGGAGCAGATAGCAGCATAGTTGTGTAAAGTGTTTGCTGCATTATTTCAATAATTATATTTTCATCCATAAGTCGTCAACCAAAGCTCGCTACAAGATTGTAGATTAATAATCCCCAGCCATCGACTAGAATAAAGAGTAGTAGCTTAAACGGCAGAGAGATCATTACAGGAGGTAGCATCATCATACCCATCGCCATAAGTAGGGTCGCGATAACGAGGTCAATAACTAAAAATGGTAAATATATGAGGAAACCCATTTGGAAGGCAGTCTTTATTTCACTGATGATAAATGCAGGAATAATGATTCTCAATGAAAGCTCTTTAGGTGTTTCAACGGGACCTTGTCCAGCTAAATCCATAAACATGATTAGATCGTTGTCTCGAGTTTGCAAAAGCATAAAGTCTTTGATGTGGCCTATGCCTTTTTCGATTGCTTCTTCTTCGCTTATAGCTTGTTCAGAATATGGAATGATAGCGTCGTTATAGACTCTGTTATAGACTGGATACATGATGAAAATACTAAGGAATAAAGCGAGACTACTAACTAGTTTCGCAGACGGTACTTGTTGTGTGCCCATTGCTTGTTTCAAGAAGTTAAGAACGATAACGATACGAGTGAAAGAAGTCATCATCATTATGAATGACGGAACTAGGCTTAGCATCGTCATTAGTATCAGGATATTCACAGCTTTTGAAAAGCTTTGTCCTTCAAGACTTATTTTGACACCTATTTCTTTATCGCCGAGTTCAATTTGTCCAAATAAGGAGGGGCTAAGTGAGACCAGTAAAAGAATGAGTAGTTGTATGTTTACTTTATTCTTCATTTTTAGGCTCTTGAATTGGGCTTAAGTTTATAGATGTTATGTGCTCTTCATCACTGATCTTAAAAACACGTTTTCCTTCAGCATTTACAGGTGTGACTTCAGGCTCGTCATCATCTCCAATTATTGCATAGCGAGCAACAACGGTAGTGCCATTTGGTCCAACAGAGAGTAGGAATTCTTCTTCATATGCTCGCACTAAAGTTAGATAGTTTTTGTTATCTAGTGGCATGCGGCTAAAAACTCTTAGAGGGTTGTTTTTATTGCCGACATAAACCTTGTTATTGATTTTCTTAATAGCGTAAAAAATGAGGAGGATGAGTCCTATGACAGCAGCTAATGAAAGACATGTTTTTAGCATGACTTCACCAGAGTTAGATTTTTTAGTATCGGTTAAACCTAAAGACTTTTTGTGAATATCAGAACCAAACAATTGGTTTTTCTTTTTTGGTTTTTCTTTCGTACTTTCTTCAGTCGTCGATTCTTCTAAAACTGCTTTAGTTTCAGCTTCGACAGTTTTAGTTATATTTGTTGGATTGACCGTTGTCTCTGCAATAGGGGAACTTTTTTCGTCTTGGGAAAAAACGGCTCCTGAGCAGGCGAAAAAAACTAAAATGAGTATGTGGTGTAAATTTTTCATATCTCCTGTTACTCAAGTAGTGTGCCAGTAAAGTTTAGAGAGATGATTATCGTTCTTTGATTATATGTAAGTTGCTTGATTTAAGTAGTTAGAGAATTTGTAAATTTTTAAGTGTGATCTGTTTTTCGGTGTCCTTTGGTAAAAAACTGTGATGTTTAGTTACTTTTGTTTTCTTTTCCGGCATAGAGAATGCGGCCTATCCAATTTATAGATAATTAGGAAAGGTAAAATGGACGATAATTGGGAATATGATACTTTGAGGATAGATGCTGGCCTTTTTGTGGTTAGTAACCCTAGTACTCGTACGAAGTTTTCCGAAAACCCTAAAGATCCTTCATCTGAGTTGTTGTCTTTTTATAAAGAAAATACAACAGCAAAGGTCTTAATACTCCCGCCTTGTTCTAAGGTGACATATGATTTGGCCGCCCAGCTTTATGAACATATTCTAGTGATGGATTCAAATAAAAACCGTTTAAGAATTTTTAAGGCAATCGTGCCAGATGCAAAAGCTTTACAAATTAACTCTGCGGACCATCTAGAAAAAGAGCTATCACCTTACCGGCAGTACCTAGAGCATGGCCAAATAAGAGTTTATTTTCCGGATAGATACCGGAAGCTTGATGCTTCACTTGCGGATTTGCTTGAGTGTACCGTACTGTCTTATCAGAAAAAGTGTGCCAGTCTTGCCGCGAATAGATCCCTTAAAAGGTGGCACGGTAACACGAACACAATTTTAAACCTAAATGATGATGTTGAGTATTTATCTTCATTCCCAGTGTTAGATGCTCCTGCAGTTATTGTTGGTGCAGGTCCTTCATTAGACATAACTGTTTCGACTCTCAAAGAGAACTCCAATAAAGCTTATATTATTGCTTGTGATGGGGCTCTTCAGACATTGTTAAAAAACGGTGTGATTCCTGACTTTATAGTATCTATGGAAGATACACTTATGTCTTGGCGTTTTTTTGCTGGGCATGAAACGGAATTGAAAAATGTACCATTAATCCTCAATGTTAAATCAAACTATGGCTTAACTCAAAACTATCCCGGTCCGGTTTTATTGACTGGTAGTTCAGAAAATGAAAAATGGGTAGAACCTTTTATTCAGGACTTTTCTCGACTGGAACTAGGACGTTGTGTTGGTCATATGGCATTTAATTTTGCAATCGCCTCTAAGGCTTCTGAAATAATCATGACTGGTTTTGATCTAGCATTTAGAAATGACTCTTTTCATCCAAAAGATATGCCGGTAAAATATTTTGAAGGCATGGCAGTGCCACACTTGTGCGAAATCCCAGGAGCATATGAAGAAACTGTTAAGACTGATGTTTCGATGAAAGGCTTCTTAGAAGGTTTTGAGTGGATGATTCAAAGTACCTCCATTCCTGTTGTGGATGCAACGGAAGGTGGTGCACTAAAGAAAGGTACTAAAATACAGTCTTTAAAGAGTGTTTTAGAATTTAATGTTTGTTTGTTAAAAAATATTCCTTTAGATAAAAAACGATTCGATTCGATCTTATTACATTCCTATTTAAAAGATTTTAAAGAAGATTCGAGAAATAGCCGGTTTATGGCTCTAGTTGAGCCGTTTACAAGTTATTTACTTCAAGGGGCTAGCGAAGTTTCGGAAGAGCTTAAGCAAGATGACTGGATTAATGCGGCAGATTTTTTATTAACAGTACTTAACTCAGAGAAGACGAAAACCGATAACAAAGCAGCCTTAGTATGCCCTGAGTCGGTCGAGACGCTTGGAGCCTTACTTGGTAGCGACATAAAAGTTCTACAGCCAAATGATTTAATTGAGTCACTTCAAGCAATTGATGAGCATGAGTTGGGTACGGTTTATACGATGAATGGTGAATTTCCACCAGATTTACTTCAATTGCGACCAATTAAAGTTTTTGATATTAAGACTGATGAAAATGTCAAAGATTGGGAAAAGACTCTCTGGTTACCTAATTATCATGTGTTGGTAGCTGCAGATGTAAAAGACTTTTGGGAAGGGTACTTACCTTCAGATATATCCTTAGAATCCATAGAAAATAGTGTGTTGGAAACTGGTTATGGAATGTATTAAAAAAGACAAAGAAAAAATAATAGACGCTTTAAATGCGATGGACTCAGAGACTCTTGTCAAAGAGTTAAGGGAAGCGCGTCGCAAGACAATAGATATAATCCTTTTTCAGCATAATCAGATTGAAGAAGTTAAAGCTAAAAATATTGAGCTTAAGAAAAGACCGGAAGTTGCACCAGAGAGTCAAGCCGAGGCAGCGAAGCCAGAACAGCCAACGAAGGTAGAAGCCAAAGCTCCAGTTGTTGAAGAACCAATCAAAGTTGAGTCGGATGAATTGATTGGAATGGTTGCCAAAGCTAAGGAGAATCATAAGGAAATCTCAATTGAGATAGCAGTGGCAGACCTTGCTGTAGACTTAGATTTCTCAGATGACCTTTCCTTTAACTTAGAAGAAGCAGAAGCTTACTTGGCTAAAGCTACTCCACAAGTTAAAGAAGCTGCTAAAGACGAAGCCCCTTCTGAAAATTTAGAGTTAGATCAAAATGAATTAGATAATTTATTAGGTGAAGTTGAAGAACCTAAGAAGTTTGAAGAAGTCAGTGACGCAGAAATCGATGATTTGGCTGCACAATTAGCAGTTGCCAGAGAAGCGAAAAAAGAAGCTGACAAACTTGAACTTGAGAGGATGAAGAAAGAGGGCAAAACTAAAAAAGTTAATGAAAATAAGAAGCGCCCAAGTAAAGAAGAGATTGCAGTTAGTTTAGTTTCCGAAGATGATGTCGATGCCATTAATTCTCACTTAGCAACTTTACGTGCAGAGATGATGGACTCTCTGAATTCGCCAGCGAAAGAAAAAGCGAAAGAATTTTCAGAAGGAGAAGCTTTAGATCAGAGTGAAATAGATGCTTTACTCGATAGCGATTCTGATGTTGCAGTAGAAGAGGATAGCGCTTTAGATCAAAGTGAAATAGACGCCTTACTTGGCGGTGGAGCTGAGCCTGAGACAGTTGAGGAAGAAAGTGGCGCCTTAGATCAAAGTGAAATAGACGCCTTACTTGGCGGTGGAGCTGAGCCTGCGGCAGTTGAAGAGGAAGGTGGCGCCTTAGATCAAAGTGAAATAGATGCCTTACTTGGCGGTGATTCTGAACCAGCGACAGTTGAGGAAGAAAGTGGAGCTTTAGATCAAAGTGAAATCGACGCCTTACTTGGCGGTGGAGCTGAGCCTGAGACAGTTGAGGAAGAAGGTGGCGCTTTAGATCAAAGTGAAATAGATGCCTTACTTGGTGGTGGGGCTGAAGCAGAAACAGTTGAAGAAGAAAGTGGTGCCTTAGATCAGAGTGAAATAGATGCCTTACTTGGCGGTGGAGCTGAGTCTGAGATAGTTGAGGAAGAAAGTGGAGCTTTAGATCAAAGTGAAATAGATGCCTTACTTGGCGGTGGAGCTGAGTCTGAGATAGTTGAGGAAGAAAGTGGTGCCTTAGATCAAAGTGAAATAGATGCCTTACTTGATGGTGATTCTGAACCTGCGACAGTTGAAGAAGAAAGTGGTGCTTTAGATCAAAGTGAAATAGATGCCTTACTTGATGGTGATTCTGAACCTGCGACAGTTGAAGAAGAAAGTGGAGCTTTAGATCAAAGTGAAATAGATGCCTTACTTGGCGGTGATAATGAACCAGATGATGAAGGCGGTGCTTTAGATCAAAGTGAGATAGATAAGTTACTAGGTGGGGATGAATAAGGGACTATTTTGGAAAAAGATATAAACATATTAATTGTTGATGATGATTTAAAAGTTGCAGATTTACTGAAGATAAATTTGTTGAGCTTAGGGCCAGTTTATGTACGCACAATTGGAACTGCGAATGAAGCCTTAGAGTTTCTTGATCAAGAAGAATATGATGTGGTTATTTCAGATTTAAGAATGCCGGACATGGATGGTTTGGAGTTTTTTAAATCAATGAACACTTCACATCCTACTATCGTAAAAGTTTTACTAACAGGTTTTGGAGATCTGTCTTCACTACATGAAGATATGAAAAATTTGAATATTTTTCATTTTATTAGCAAGCCTTGGCAGAAAGCACAATTGCAGATTTTGATGGAATCAATTTTTCGTGAAATTCGCAATAAACGAGAGATAAACCTTCTTCAAAAAGAATTGGAGATGGTGATCACAAGTAGAGATAATTTACGTAGTCAATTAAAAAGTAATTTAGATGGAATGCTTGATTCATTTAAGTCATTAATGAAGTTGAGCTCTCATACGGTGACTGTTCATGGAAGAAGGACCTCACTTATGGTAGGTAACCTTGCAACAAGGCTTGGGAAGTCTCAAGACTTTATCGAACGAGTTCAAACTGCTGCATTTCTTCACGATTTACCATTGCTTGCATACCCAGATCATATCCAACATGGTCTTGAATCTTACATGTCGATTCATGAAAAACAAAACTATGAAAGGCATCCAGAAATTTGTGCAAACTTGCTGGGCAATGTAGAGGGTTTCTCTGAGCTTGCGGAAATAGTCAGGTATCATCATGAAAATATCGATGGAAGTGGATTTTATGGTGTTTTGGGCGAAGACTTGTCAGATGAGTCAAAAATGATTAGAATTTGTGATTGTTACGATGAGGAAGAGACATATAATAGAAATGCGCACCAAAGCACCCTTGATTATATGAAAATGTTTAAGGGGAAATGGTTTGACAATATCTTGTTTGATGAGTTTTATGAGATGATGAGTTCTTTAAAAAATTAGTGGATTTGACAATCGAATGGAATCTAAGAGGCAGCGCTTAGAGCTTAGTTACAATCTTTCACCAGTTTCAGGTGAATTACATTTTTCGTCAGAAGATATTTTTGGTGAATTAGAGATAGATGTTCCTTTGAACACTTCTCAGTGGCAAAAAAATATCAATGACAAAGATCAGAAGAAGTATGACACATACTTGGATCAGCTCACAAATAGTAAGGGGGCGAAGTCTGAAAAGTATCGTATCACCTTACCTTGTGGCGAAAATATTCTCGTTCAAGACCGAGCCGGTCTCATTGAACAGAAAGATCGTTGGCCGATTATTTCCGGAACTATTAGTGAAGTTGCTCTAGAACAAGAGCAGATGGAGCATATAGAAAAGCTCAGTTTGATGGGAAACTTATCTGCCGGTCTGATTCACGATTTTAAGAATCTTATGGGTGGCGTTCAAAATATCATCGAATGGTGTATTTTAGAGTCAAACCCTCAGCCTAGTGTTTCCAGTGCTTTAGCAAAAACAATCGATTACTTAGATCAAGCGAATGCTTTGATGGTTGGTTTATTAAAGTTAAATGAAAATGCCGAGAACGAATCACCAGTTGCTATTCGCTTAGATAAGTTGGTTAAAGACTTTGAGATGTTGCTCAAACATATTTGTTCAGCAGCAATCCGCGTTGAATTGAAGATAGATTCAAATTTAAAACCTATCATGGCGCATGCTTGTGACATGCAAGAAATTTTCCTGAACCTCTGTGTGAATTCTCGAAATGCGATGGAGGCAGAAGGCGATAGTTTGATTGTTGATCTGCGAAATGTCGTTAAAGATGGAAAGCCGTTCGTCTGTATGTCAATTATTGATAATGGTTGTGGTATTCCTGACGAGAAGTTGGGTAGAATTTTTGATGCCTACTATACATCGTCAGGTAAAGGTACAGGTCTAGGCTTGTGGATGGTTCGTAAGAAAGTACGCGAAATGCAAGGCGATGTTGAGGTTAAGAGTAAAGTAGGGGTTGGTACAACTTTTACAGTTACCATACCAGCAAGTGAAATAGTTGATTCTAGAACTAGGTCACAATCAGTCGATAAAGAAGATTTATCTGCGACGACCATAGCTTCGAAAACATCATTTACAGGTGGTGAAACCATACTTTTTGTTGAAGATGAACCTTTGATTCATAGTAGTGTTTGTCAATGGCTCGAGTCACTTGGTCTAAATGTTTTAGCTGCTCAAGATGGTAATACAGCCTTGAAACTCTTCGAAGAAAATGAGCATAAAATAGATTTGATCCTACAAGATTGGATTTTACCTGGAGTTAAAGGTGAAGATCTTTTAGCTAAGTTCTCTGCTTCTGAGAATGAGATGCCGATAATTGTTATGAGTGCATACTCTGGAGCGATCGATAACTCAGGGATTTTGAGTATGGGAGCATCTTCTTACCTACCGAAGCCATTTAAGATCAATCAATTGATCGATCTTCTCAAAGACTATCTTAAGTAAGCTCTTCGTAAAGTGATTGTGGAATCTTGATTCCGAAGCGACTACCTTTGCCTTCTTCACTGAAGACATATGGTTCACACTCAATGACATCGCATAATTCTTTAACTATTGCAAGACCTAAACCAGTACCCGCATAAGTTTTGGTGAGGATGTTTTCAACTTGAACAAAGCGGTCGAATATCTTCTGTAAATTTCTTTCACTTATTCCTATGCCATTGTCCTGAACTTCAAAAGTAAGATGATCTTCTTGAGACTCAACTTTCATGATAATTTGACCACCTTCAGGAGTGAATTTTATCGCATTTCCGACAAAGTTTGAAAGTATGTGGAAGAGTTTAGATCGATCACAATGGAATAAAAATGAAGTATTTGTCGGTGATTCAATTCTAAGGTCCAATTTGTTTTTGGTTATCTGATAATGGTGGAGATTTACTATTTCTGCAATCAATGCATCTGCAGAGAAGGTTGTTATTTTAAACTCTATTTTTTCATCGTTTTTCGCTATCGTGAGTAAGTCTTCTATTATAGCCTGTAAGTGTGTTGCGGCCTCTAAAATGTAGTTTGTATGTTCTTCCATGAGTTTTCTGTCGTGCAGATACTCTTCATAGGAGTTTTTGATGATTGTTGCAAAACCAATGATAGGATTTAAAGGAGTCCTCAATTCATGGGTGATATTTGCTATGAAGTCATCTTTTAATTTATTCGCATCTTCAGCCTGAATTTTTGCTTGAGTTAGAAGTTCGGTAGCTTTCTTTTTCTCAGTTGTATCACGGCTGATATTTATCAAACCACAAATATTTCCATCATTATCTCTGATAGGAACTTTACTACTTGTGAGCCATATCTCTTGATCATTGATCATATACTTATGCTCAACATTGATAATAGGTTTACCAGTTTTGATTATTTCTAAATCTTCTTGAAGTTGTCTCTCTGCTACATCTGCCGCCATATATTCATGTTGATCTTTTCCTATAGCATCTTCAGGAGAGTTTAGACCGAAAAGCTGACTTAGAGCATTGTTAATACGGATGTACTTAAGCGCTTGGTTCTTAAATGAAATATACTCTGGAACTTCGCTGAGGAGTGTGTGCAGTAAGTCGCGTTCATAAGCGAGTTCTAAGTGTGCATCCTTTAGGCTCTTTTCAGCTTCCTTTCTTCGTGAAATATTTCGAATACAGAAGATGAGGAAGTCACGCTGATTTAAAGTTATTTTATTGACTGTTACTTCCGCAGGGAAGTTCGTAGTGTCAGCTCTCAAGCATCTTGCTTCCATAAATGTTAGCAGTTTTTTACGACTGTTGATCATTAAGGTTTCAAGCAGGGTGTTTGTTATGCCCTTAATTATTTCTTTGACATTTTTTGCAAGGAGTTCGTCGGAGCTATAAAGGAAGAAGTCGAGAGTTCGATGGTTTATGTCCATTATTTCACCCGTCGGTGCAGCGATGATAACAGCGTCGTAAACATTGTTTAAAAGTTCACGGTAAACAGGGTTCTCAGTATCGCTTAAATTCACGCTCGCATTCGGATTACTTTTTTCCTTTGAAGCTTTCAAAGACTTTAAAAAGTTATCCGGTAGCTGAATTCTTACAGTTGTTGTCGATAGCTCGTGAGGCCTGGCCATATAAAATGCTCTCTCATTTTTTATGACTTACATCTCAAGATTTGTTCCAAGATGTACGAAATTGGATAAGAATTGGTGGAATTGAGTAAAGTCAGCTCAGAAGTTTTTGAACTTATTATTTTTGAGAAAGAGGTGAAGGCTTTATTCTTGGGATTTAGTCGAGTTTCGCATCACTTAAAATGAGCTTATTGGCCACGCCAAAACTCCATCCAAGTGTAGTTCTCATTGTTGCCTTGGCCATAGAATCTTGTGCCATAGACTCTAGAGATGCTTTCGACGTGATTGTCGAGATAAACATGGTTGGCTTTTTGATCATGTGGATAGAGTGAGTTAAAAAGCTTTTCGCCAGTATGGGCATTTGTTCCACCGGCTTGTTTTATCTGTAACCACCAACCATTGCCGTTATTATTTATACCTGCATCACCAGCATATACAGCTTTGTGAGGATTCGACATAACGCCTATATGCGTCGTATTATTATTTTCGTTTATGTAGGCTCCGTTTTTCCAAGTCCAGCCTAAGTTTTGGTTGATCGATATATTTCTTTTGCTGTCAAACTTGTCCTGCTGAGTCGGACAGGTGAAAACGCTACCTTCTTCATCTTGATAAGCTTTGGTGACTTTACCGCCAGCTTCATTTGAGAGGTTGCCGGGCATGTCAAGGTAGTTAACACCAAGCATGACAGTTGCCCATTGGTGTTCATAGTTCCATCTATAAAAAGTAGGGAATTTTCCGTCATCATCATCTGTGTAGAGTGTGACCGCAACACCAATTTGGCGTTGATTACTTTTACAGACTGCCGACTGGCCTTTCATTCGAGCTTTACTTAAACTTGGAAGAAGTATAGAGGACAATATACCAATTATCGCGACTACAACGAGTAGCTC
Organism: Lentisphaeraceae bacterium; assembly: GCA_021232515.1. Classification (GTDB taxonomy): domain Bacteria; phylum Verrucomicrobiota; class Lentisphaeria; order Lentisphaerales; family Lentisphaeraceae; genus JAKVBD01. Next base: position 24,191 of record JAJPOQ010000018.1, on the reverse strand, counting down.
GATCAATGTAAATTTTTTATCTTTCATGATTGTCCCCCAAGAAACTCTGTCTTATTTAATAAATATAAATTGTTTAGTATTTGCAAGTATCCAACAAATATTTGTAATGTCGAGCTTTTGTTGACCTTGATTAAAGAGGCTCGATTCACGTTCAGTTGGAGTGCGACTTAAGACTGTTTTGAAAATTGCTTTTATTTGCTCGCCCTTATTATCAAGTTTTGATACGTACAAATCAATAGGGCTTCCTTGAATAGCGACTTCTCGAACTAGTTTACTATTTAGCAGTGATAGACTTTGAGGTACGGTCGGATTGAGCCACTGGTCCTCGACGAGTTCTCGGTCAGCTTGACCAAAGTGTTTTAAAAAGTGTCCGGCAGGAGTCGGTTGCTTTAATTCAGAAGAACGCTTAAAGTCAGATTTTAGAAAACCTTCTTTAGCCACCATGCGATTCATCCTTGTGCCTTTGCCTAAATCTATTGGGTTCTCTTTAGACTTTTTCTTAATCATCGCCCAATATTCATCATAAGTCTTCACTTCAAGTAGTTGAAACATAAATTCAAAATCAAATATCTTCGGAGCAAGAGTTTCATCTAAAGTAGGATTCTTTAAAATCATGATTGAGTCCCAAAGTTGTTCAGCAGACATTCTCTTAAGCAGAGGTCCATTTGCTAATGTTTTAGGAGTTATGGCATCTTCTTTAATAGCTTGGCTTTGGTAGATTTCTGTAGAGTAAAGGATGTGATTGAATTTTTGAATGTCGTAGTTTAGGTCGACCATTAATTGGCTTAAGTAGTTTAACAGTTCAGGAGCCTTTGCTCGTTCAGGTTCAACGAGGTCTGTGAGAGCTCCAGCGATAGTGTCACCAGTAGCTTTATGCCAAAGTCTATTCACAATGACATGAGTGAATTTAAGATTGTCAGGATTGGTTACCCATTCTGAAAATGTAGTTTGCGGTAGATCTTTTTTGACATCAAACTTAGGTGTTTTACCAAACAGGACATCTGGTTTTACATGTTGCTTTGGTTTAGCGTCGTCATATTGGTAGTCGTCGGGTAGTTTATTTGTATAGGACATGACTTTGCCACTGTAAACTTTAAATATGATGTTACGCAGATTCACTTGAGAGTGGATATTCATGCTTCGCGTCATATTGCCATACATTGGCTTTTTGTCTTTTAGTGATTTTTCGACTTTTCTAGTTTGTTTGTAGATCTCATTTGGGTCTAGGTGTTTAAATATCTTTTTGCGCCTTTCTTGAGCGTGGACATTGCTCGTGTAACCAAACATTTCGAAATAGTCACGTCTAGTCGTTGCATCGAAAGGGTGATCGTGGCACTGAGCACAGCCTATTTGAGTCCCTAGGAAAACTCCAGTGAGAGCCTCGTAACCAGCAAGTCTGTTTTTCATGTCTCGGCCATAGAATCCTATTTGTGGACTTTTCCACCAACTGCCTCGAGCATCTAGCATTTCTCGAACCCAAGTATCATAAGATTTATTTTCTCTTAGAGATTGTTTGAGGTACTCGAGCCAAGTTCCTTTGATATTGCCTTTTTGAGACGTTTGAACTCTGAGGACATTTGCCCAGTAGTTAAAGTTGTGACTGACATAACCTTCAGACTTTTGGAGCTTAGAGATTAACTTAGATCGTTTATCCTTGTCGTTAGATCCCATGAAATTATCGACTTCAGTAAGAGTTGGTATACGTCCGATTATTTGTAGATATATACGTCTCAGAAAGGTTTCGTCACTTGCAGGTTTTGTTAGTACGAGATTGCTTTTAGCAAGTGTTCTGGTAACGATTTGGTCGATGTCGGATACGACTTGTTGTTGGTTTGCAGCCACTTGGCCTTGTTTGAGGCCTGAAACTAGTTTTTTCTTTTTTGTATTTGAGTACTTTTCCCATGTTCCAAAGTGAGCGCCTTGGTCGATCCAAAGACTGATTTTAGCAATTTCTGCAGTCGAAATAGGTTCAGCCTTTCCTTCTGGAGGCATGAGGTCATCGTGACCTTTAGGGTGCGAGATACTTTCGATGAAAATACTTTTTTTCGGATTCCCGGGTATGAGGAAGTTTTCAAAGCTTAGCATTTCCTCTGCTATGTCCATTCTTAGGCCAGCCTTGGCCTTTTTCTCTTGACCATTATGGCACTTAAAGCAAGACCGCTCAATAATTGGCAGTATATCTCGTTTGAATTGTAAGGGGGGAGCTGCAAGCAAGTTTATGCTTACAAAAATTAAGAAAGAAAAGATTATTTTATACATACACATGTCCACGATTATTATATAAGAAAGTAATTTTTATATATAGCTATTGATAGTAGCTTTTACGCAAAGATTTGTATTTATGTGACGTATGTTTAAAATTATGTGATAAAAGTTGGCTGCAAATATTTTTACAGCCTAATCACAATTTATTTTAATTGAGAAGGTCGACGCCAGTTTACTTTATTCGCCTCTTTGAGATGCGCTGTCATTATCGCAAGTAGTTCGTTGAATTTTTGAGAATTCGCTTTTGCCAAGTCCTTCGTTTCATAAGGGTCATTTTCTAAATTATATAATTCGTAGGACGACTTTTCAGTATCTTTGACCAACTTCCAATCACCTTTTCTAAGAGCATGTTTTTTGTAGCCTTGAAGCCATGTATAAATTTGGTTTCGTTCGACAAAAGGTTTTTGTTTTTGATCGACAACTTCTTCTAAAATAGAAAGCCCATCAATTTTTGTGCTATCATTTATGCCGGCAGCTTCAAGAATGGTTGGAAATAAATCCATCGTCATAGCTTCAAAGTCAGTAACTCGGTTAGCTTCGATTTTTCCAGGCCAAGTAAAAGATGTACAGACTTTTAATCCGCCTTCGTAAACATGCGTTTTGTCACTTCGGAATGGGCCGTTCGTCGCACCAAAGTGAATTTTCCCACCGTTGTCAGAAGTGAATATGACGAGTGTATTTTTTTCTAGGTCTAAATCTTTAAGGCTTTTGAGGACTCGGCCTACACTGTAGTCTAAGTGTTCTATGAGTGCGCCTATTTTTGCTCGCTTATCAGATGCGCCGGGATTTTCCTTTTGAAATTTGTTTAGCCAGTTTTTCGGCGGGTGAATAGGACTGTGTGGTGCATTGTAAGCTAGAAACTGGAAGAATGGACGTGAATCCTTTTTAGCTTTTCTGAGTTCCTCAATTGACCAGTCTGTGAAAAGGTCAGTTGCATGTGTACCTTCTGTTTTTAGTAATTTATCATTGTGATACATGTAGTTGTTGCCACGGCGACGGTGGTGCCAGTAGTCATCCATCATATCTCCTAAGAAACCATGAAACTCTTCAAAACCTTTCTCATTTGGTGTATTAGGCGACTTCAAACCCAAGTGCCATTTTCCAATGAGAGATGTTCTGTAACCATTTTCTTTGAGTATTTGAGGCAGAGTAGTGACTCCAGGCGTCATGTAGCCCCAATTGTTATCGTCATTTGTTCTAACTACTCCAGGGACACCAACCATATCCTGATTTCGTCCAGTTAGAAACGCTGCTCGAGATGGACTACAAACGCAGCAGTTTGCCGTAAAGTCAGAGAATCGAGTTCCCTGTTTCATGAGAGAATCGATTTTAGGAGTTTTTATATCTTTTGATCCATAGATGGATAAGTCACTGTATCCCAAATCATCCACCATGATAACGAGAACGTTTGGTTGATTAATTTTTTCTGTTGTGCTACATGAAGCTAAAAGAGCGATGAGGATTATTGAGATAAGTTGTTTTAGCATTTTCTTCCTTAAAGATTGTTAGTAAAGGCAGGCCATTTTTAATAGATAGCCTTTTTTAAATAAATCTTATGTCAGTATTTATGTTAAGGATTATAAAAATCCTTAATAATATTAAATGTTTTGAAGATCAGCATTTTGTACAGTGCAAATTAAGAAATCGTCCTTTTTGAATCTTCGAGAATCCTGAGTGGTCAAACAGGCGCACAGATGTATAGTATGCGATTTTATCGATAATTTTCTTGAAAACCAATAATTTATAAACTGATATCATATGCAACGCAAACGCAAAAACTTAGGCATGACGCTAGCTCAAATCAAAAAGATGGAGACCGTCTGTCAATTAGCCGCCCAAACTCTTCAATACGCAGCAAAACTGGTCGCTCCTGGTGTAACTACCGGTCACATAAATGACGCTGTCCACGAATATACACTTTCTCTTGACGCGCAATCAGCACCTCTTAACTATCACGGCTTTCCAAAATCGGTTTGTACTAGTGTAAATGACGTCGTTTGTCACGGCGTTCCGAGAGATGATGAGGTTTTGATGCCAGGCGATGCGATAAACATCGATGTAACTTTAAAGAAAGCGGGTTTCTTCGGAGACACTTCAGCAACATTCTTCGTTGGAGAAGTTACTGATAATGTAAAGAAAGTTACAGAAGCTGCTAAAAAAGGCATGATGGCCGGCATAGAACAAGTTAAAGCAGGAAACAGAACTGGCGATATAGGCTACGCAACAAATAAAGTTGTGACTAACCTTGGTTTTTATACAGTCAAAGCGATCGGCGGTCACGGTATAGGGGATCAGTTCCATAAAGATCCTTTCGTTCCAGCAGCGGGTCGCCCTAAGTCAGGTGAAATACTTAGAGAAAATACTTGTATCACTGTAGAACCTATGGTGAATGAGACTTCAGAAGATTTTATAGAGTTCCAGATACCAGACTCGTCTATTTGTTACTACAAGACGATTGATGGAACAGCTACGGCTCAGTTTGAGCATACGATTTTAATCACGAAAAATGGTTACGAAATACTAACGGCATGGTAGTGCCCCGGGGATAAAAGATGTTTGAAAATTTATCTGATTCACTTCAAAGTGCATTTAAAAATATTACAGGTCGCGGGACTTTAACAGATAGCAATATCAAAGAAGCTATGGAAGAGGTGCGCTTAGCACTTTTATCAGCTGACGTTAGTTATGGTATTGTCGAAGATTTTATTAAAGATGCAACCGAAGCTTGCCTTGGTGAAGACGTTACAAAAAGCGTTAAGCCAGGACAACAAGTAGTTAAAGTTGTTAATGACCTTCTTGTTGAGCTTATGGGCCAAGAAGAAGCTCCTTTAAATTTAGATAAAACTCCATCTGTTATTATGATGGTAGGTTTACATGGTGCTGGTAAAACAACCACTACTGGTAAACTAGCTTATCACTTTAAAGAGCAAAATAAGAAAGTTTTAGTTGCTGGTTGTGACGTTTACCGTCCTGCAGCAATCGATCAGCTCGAAGCTGTTGGTAAAGACATCGGCGTTGAAGTTTTTGCTGATCGTTCAACTCCTGATGTTGTTCAGATCGCTCAAAACGCTTACAACTTAGCTAAGTCTCAGGGAGCGAAAGTTCTTATTCTGGATATGGCTGGCCGTCTACAAATCGACGCCGACATGGTTCAAGAGTTAGTTAGAGTTAAAGAAGCTCTTAATCCTCAAGAGATACTTCTAACTGCTGACGCCGCTTTAGGTCAAGAAGCCGTTTCTGTAGCCAAACATTTCAACGAAGCCCTTAGTATTTCTGGTATCATCCTTACGAAGATGGATGGTGACGCTCGTGGTGGTGCTGCGCTTTCTATGCGCAAAGTTACTGGTAAGCCGATCAAGTTCATTACTACTGGTGAAAAACCTAAAGATCTAGAGAAGTTTAGACCGGAAGGTATGGCGTCTAGGATTCTTGGTATGGGTGACATAGTTCACCTAGTTGAAGAAGCTGAAAAGCATATCGACGAAGGTGAAGCTAAGCGTCTTGAAGACAAGATGAAGACTGAAACATTTGATTTAAATGACTTCCTTGGTCAGATCAATCAGATGCGTAAGATGGGTGGCTTTGCTAAGATTTTAAATCTTCTTCCTGGTGGTCGAGCTCTTAGAGACCAGATCGGTATTGCGATGAATGATAAACAAATCAATCGCGTCGAAGGTATGATTCGTTCTATGACTGCCTATGAAAGAGAGCATCCAGAGTCTTTAAACCTTTCAAGAAGAGAACGTATCGCCAAAGGTTCTGGTGTGAAGATGGACGAAATAAGCCAGCTTCTAAAACGTTTTGAAATGGCTCGTACAATGGTCGGTAAGATCGCTCGTAAAGAGACGCCAAACATTCCTGGTATGCCAGGCATGAAAGCGACTAAGGCAAAAGGCCCTAGTAAAGACGATAAAAAGAAGAAGAGAAAAGCAGCTAAAGCAGCTAAAAAGAAAAGTCGTAAGAAGTAAGCATGACTGCTCTTTCAGACTGGTATACATCTTTAGCAGATTTTACTTTTCCGACGATGTTTGTTCGCCTTCATGAAGATGAGAAGTCTCTTCTTATCTCTGGAGAGTCGAACAGTGAGATCGAGGAAAAGCTTTGCAAGCGTTTGGAGAAAGTGATAACAGCTTTGCCAGGTGCTTGTTTTATCGGAGCAGATACCGTTACTCCAGATGACTCGCCACTTTTTTCAAGAAAGAAGTCTCATGCTCATGCTAAAACGGCGTTAGAATTGATAAAAACTAGTCCAAAAGCTCAAGAAGAAATAAAGTCTGGTCGTTCAGAAAGAATAGTCGTTCGTCCTTATCGTCGTATGGATAAGACTCGTGAATTTCGCTTATTTGTCTTTGAAGGTAAACTTTCAGGCATGTCTCAGCGCATATTGGAAAGGCACTTTAGAAGACTAGAAGGTCGACGTGAAGACTACTGGCAAAAAGCTTTAAGTTTTACCGAGGAAATTGTTCCTTTCTTAGATAAGAAAAATGTTGTGATCGACATTTATTTTACCTCAGACGGCAATGTGCTGATTGTCGATATGAATCAATGGGAAGAGTGTGATCCTCTTTTGTTTAGAAAGTGGGATAGAGACTGGTCTGAAGTGAGTGGACTTAAACTCATGTCAGAACCTATTAAGATGCAAGGTGATGTTAAGGTTTCATTCTAAATGAAAAATTTATACGAGTTGCTGCAACAAGCGACGAAACTTTATGGGCAAAAAGTATTCCTTGATTGCTCAACTGGTACAGACTTCGAGAAAATTACTTACTCTCAATTTGCAGAAAAGGTTGAAGAGCAAGCACAATCATTGAAAAACCATGGTGTGAAAGAAGGTGACAGAGTTGCATTCCTTACACCAAAATCCCCAGAACAAGCTTATCTCTTTTATGCTGTTTGGCGTTTAAATGCCATAGCGGTTCCAGTATCCGAAAGTATGGGTGATGGCGAAGTGTCTTTTATCATCGACGATGCAGACCCATCATTAATTGTCCTTCACGAGTCACTAAAAGACCGCGAAGATCAGTTAAGTGGTGATCGTAAAACAGTTTCTTTTGCGGATTTGAAGTCGACGGACAAAACTGAACTAGCAGCTTGTACTTTAGAAGCAGATACAACTGCAGTTCTTATCTACACCAGTGGTTCTACAGGTAAGCCCAAAGGCGTGATGCTCAGTCACCGCAACCTTATGGTAAATGCTCGTTCAGCAGGAGACTGTTTAGCTTTAGAAGGTGGTGAAAGAATTCTTTCTTTACTTCCTTATTGGCATAGTTTTGCTTTGATTGCCGAATTGGTCATGATGCTCTACATTGGCGGAACAACTATTTTCCCTAAAGACCGTCGAGACTTTGCTAAAAACTTAGCTCGTTTCAATGCCACCTTTATGCTGGCAGTTCCAAGAATGCTTCAACAGTTTAAACTTATGCTTGAAAAAGAGTGTGAGAAGTTAGGCGCGACAGCAACTCTGAATGCCTGCTTGGAGAATGCGAAACAACTTTACAAAGAGAATGGTACCTTAACTCAAGATTTAGCCGTGCGTGCTCAAAGAGATGTTTTTAAAGCTCAGTTTCTGAGTAATCTCAAAAAAGCCTTCGGACCAGGGTTTAAGTATTTTATTGGTGGTGGTGCACCACTTTCTCCAGATCTACATCAGTTTTATAACGACTTAGATCTATCAGTGCTACAAGGTTATGGATTGACTGAAACATCACCTGTTATTAGCTGCAATACAGTTGAAAGTAACTGCGTCGGTAGTTCAGGTAAAATTATATCTTGGCTCCTTCCAGAAAATGGTGGCGACTACACTTTTATAGATAGTGAAGGCAACCGCAGTAAAGATGTCGAAGGTGAACTCCTTGTGAAAGGAGACAGTGTCATGCAAGGATATTGGGGACATAAAGACGCGAGTGCCAAGAGTATCCAAGATGGTTGGTTGCATACAGGTGACGTAGCTTGCTTGAAGAATGATTACCTTTTTATAACTGGCCGCGCTTCAAACCTTATAGTTCTTAAAGGTGGCGAGAAAGTTCACCCTGAACATGTTGAAGACATTGTTAAAAAGTGTGAGCTTGTTAGTGAGGTGATGCTTGTCGGCGAAAAATGCAAAAATGTTTATGCAGTTGTCAATGTAGAAGAGAACGAGCTAGACGATGTAACTGCGGTAGTTAAGAAGCAGATGGCTGAAGCAATAAAAGACTTAGCACCATTCCAAAAACCTAAAAACGTTTTAGTCCTTCCGACATTTTCTACAGATGACGGAACATTGACTCCTACTTTGAAGATTCGCCGTAAAAATGTCTGGTCGACATACGGTGAACAGTTAAATGAATTTTTACTTGCCAATGGCGAAGAGATAGATCAGGAAAAATAGATGTCAGCTTTACTCAGTGTAAATGTAAATAAGATTGCATTGTTAAGAAATTCGCGCGGAGCGGACTTTCCGAATGTACTTAAAGTTTCTCAAGATTTAATTAAGTGTGGTGCTCACGGTATCACTATTCACCCAAGACCTGACGAACGTCATGCTAAGTATGCAGATGCTTATGAGCTTAAAAAAAATATTGATGTCGAGTTAAACATCGAAGGCTATCCAAACGAGAAGTTTTTGGATATGGTTTGTGAAGTGAAACCAGCTCAGTGTACTTTGGTTCCAGATGCACCAGATGCTATAACGTCGAATGCGGGTTGGGATTGTAAGAACAACTTAGAGACTCTTAAACCAATCATTGCGAGACTTAAAGCTGCTGGAGCTCGAACAAGTATCTTTCTTGATCCAGATCCGGAACAAGTTCCTTATGCCGTACAGACAGGAACTGACAGAATCGAACTTTATACAGAAGAGTTTGCCCGTAGTTACGGTACAGATAGACAAACAGAAGTTATGTCTGCTTATAAAATAACGGCAGAGATGGCCGTAGCAGAAGGTTTGGGCGTCAATGCCGGTCATGACCTCAGCCTTGAAAATCTAAAGTTTTTTGACCAAAGTATTGATGGCCTTTTAGAGGTTTCCATTGGTCACGCACTTGTCGTAGAAATGCTCTACAAAGGCATGAATCAGACAGTTTCAGAGTATCTAGAAATATTATCATAATTTAATAAGGACGACTTAGTCATGATCGACGCTTCAAAAATGAAAAAAGGTATGGTTCTAGAACTTAACGGTGCTGCTCATATTATTGAAAAAATCCAAGTGAAAAGCCCATCGGCTCGTGGCGGTAACACTCTCTATAAAGTTCGTAGCAGAAACTTAGTTACTACTCAGAAAGCTGATCACAGTTTTAAAGGCGATGACGTTTTTAAAGAAGCAGATTACGAAAAAAGACCAGTCCAGTTTTCATATATCGATGGCGAAAACTATGTATTCATGGATAATGAAGACTACAGTCAATTCGAGCTCAACAAAGACTTCATCGGCGATGATGTAAACTTCCTTTTAGAAGATATGGATTGTACCGCTTTGATTATCGATGGTGCAGTTAAAGGTCTTGAGCTACCAGACACAGTAAGTCTTAAAGTAGTTGAGTGTGACCCTTCGATGAAATCTGCATCCGCTACAGCAAGAACTAAAAACGCTAAGCTTGAAACTGGTTTTGAACTGCAGGTTCCAGAGTATCTTGAGTCTGGAGAGACAATCAAGGTTGATACTCGCTCAGGCGATTACATCTCTAGAGCTAAATAAGAAAGTTGGAACATCAGTTGCGCTCTAAGTCTTTATAAAATAAAAGGTTTCATATAGTGAGTCTAAAAATTCTACCATTAAAAGAACTTTCAGAAGTTCTGGATACAGCACGAAAAGGTAAAACTGTAGTGCAGTGTCATGGTTGTTTTGACTTACTTCATATCGGTCATATTCGTCACTTTACTGAAGCTAAGTCTTTTGGTGATTTACTAGTAGTGACTGTGACTCCCGACTGTTTTGTAAATAAAGGTCCAGGGCGTCCAGCTTTTAAAGAATACTTAAGGCTTGAAGCTATAGCGTCCTTAGACTGCGTTGACTATGTGGCGTTGAATGAAACGCAGACGGCAGAAGAAGCACTTCATACTCTCAAGCCAGATATTTATTGCAAAGGTCCAGAGTATAAAGACTCAAATGAAGGCACCAACGATTTTATTGCAGCTGAGAAAAGTATAGTTGAGTCTCATGGCGGAAAGATGGCGTTTACAACAGATGATATGACTTTTAGTTCATCGCGTTTGATAAACAACTACTTGCCGGCTTTTTCCCCTGAAGTAACAGACTTTCTAAAAAACTTCAAAAAAGATTTTCCCATTCAGAGTATTGTTGATGGCATTGATTCTTTTCAAGATCTAAACGTTCTTGTTGTTGGTGATACTATCATCGACGAATACCACTACGTAAGTACTATGGGCAAGTCAATGAAAGAGCCGATTCTTGCGTCAAAACTTATTAGTGAAGAGAAACATGCTGGTGGAATTTTGGCCATTGCCAACCACGTAGCTTCATTTGCAGGAGAGGTTAGTCTTTTGACTCTTTTAGGAGATAGACAACCTCAAGAAGGTTTCATTCGCAGCACTCTAAAAGAAAATGTAGAGCCAAATTTTTTCTACAAAAAGAATTCACCTACTATCGTCAAACGCCGCTTTGTGGAAAAAGAGCTTTTGCAAAAGCTTTTTGAAGTTTATGAAATAAATGATGAACTTATTTCAGGGCGCCGAGAAGCCAAAGTATTGAACTGGTTAGATAAAAATCTAGATAAGTATGACCTTGTTATTGTTGCTGATTATGGTCACGGCATGCTTACGCCTAAGATAATTAACACTTTATGCGAGAAAGCGCCATTTCTTTGTGTGAATGCTCAGGGCAATGCCGGAAACTTAGGGCATAACCCTATTTCGAAATACCACAAAGCAGACTGTGTTTCTGTAGCTCAACATGAACTTGTTCTTGAGTTTAGAAGTCAGCACTTAACTCCTTTAGAGATGGTTGAAGCACTTGCAGAAAGAATGGATTATAAAAATGTTATTTTGACTCGCGGTAAGTACGGTACGGTTTGTTACAATCGAGAGTCTTCTTTAACATCCGTTCCGGCAATCGCTCCAAAAATTGTCGACCGAGTTGGAGCAGGGGACGCCGTATTGTCATTGGTCTCCATGGCACTTTGTAAGAATCTACCTATGGAAGTTGTCGGTTTTATTGGAAATGCCGCAGGAGCAGAAGCCGTTGCTATTGTTGGTAATAAAACGTCACTTCAAAAGATCCCATTTATAAAGCACGTAGAGTCTCTTTTAAAGTAACTTTACTCAGTGATAATATTCTTCTTTTTTAACCACTCATTTAAGTGATCCGTAAAGAGTACTTTATTTGTGTAGTGAGTGTCATTTGTAAAGAAGTCACAAAGAATAGCTTTGGGCCCAGAGAGCTTTTCTGTATCGTCAGTTAAGATAAAGTCTGCTTCTCCGACTGATTCAGTTAAAGTTAAGCCTTTGCCGAGAAGGAATAAGCGCATAGCTCGTTCTTCCATTTTTTTGGATAAAACGACTTTGACTTTGAGATCTATTTTTTCTATGGTGAAAACACCAGGGAAAACTCCATCTAGCTTTTCTAGTTCTTCAGGAACTTTTACAAAGCACTCTTCTAGAAAATCTTGTTTGATACCTTTGTGTTCATATAACTCTAAAACTTGTGGCGTGAAACTTACAGAGTGTTCACTTGTGACATTTAGAAGCTTCGAAAGGTTATCGGCAATGATCACGGACTTCAGTAACTCAGAGCTTCCTTCATCGCCTATATCCGTAATACATGTTTTGTGATGTAAGGAGATAACTTTAACAAGCACACTTGGCAGTAACCAAGCTCGGCAAACATCTCGTCCTAAATCGGCGTGAGTAAAACCTAGAAATGTTTTCTCAAGTTCATTTATTGGAATGCTTTCAGCTTCAGCGCGTTCAATCAATTCATTATAGATTTCAGTGCGTCTATTCATCAGAACTGCTTTACCTATATCGTGGATGAGCCCACATAAGAAACCGAGTTCAGGATCTTCTTGTCCAAGTTTATTGGTGAGCATTTTTGATAAACAGGCTGTTGTTAGTAAGTGTTGCCAGAGGTGGTTTCCATACTTTGACTGTTTTTCATTTAAAAATTTATAGACAGCTAAACCTACTATAAGGTTTCTAAGCCCTTTGAATCCGAGGATAACGACAGCCTGACTGACAGTGGCTATATGTCTTGCGTAACCGTACTTAGCTGAGTTTGCCGCTTTTAAGACTTTCATGGATAAGGCAGGGTCCATCGAAAGTATCTCGGTCGCCTTACCAGCATTTGCTTGAATGTCGTTAGTCAATTCAAGTAAGTCGATCGCTGTTTTTGGTAGAGGAGGTATGTCCTCAAGTTCTTTAATTATTAAATCTATGCTCTGCATTATTATTCCCAAAGTTGACGCGTAGTAGAAATAGGCGCATTTCTCAGGCCGCTTTTCTCTCATATTCTGAAATGAGGAATATATTGACAAAATTTTGGAGACTTTATGAATTTACCTGTCGAAAAGCTGCGACAGCAAATAACCGAGACACTTGCTGAGTCAAAGAGGTTGGTTTTTACATCACCTCCAGGGTCGGGTAAATCGACCATGCTACCGCGTTTCCTTGCTGATGATATGGACTTGAAAGGTAAAGTAGTTGTCTTGCAGCCACGTCGTTTAGCGGCGAGGTCATTGGCTTTCTCTGTTGCAAAAATGAGTCAAAATCAAGTTGGTTCATATGTTGGTTATCAGGTAAGAGGTGAAAGTCAAGAGTCCAAAGAAACTAAAGTCAGTTATAGAACTGTTGGTTTACTTCTGCGCCAAATGCAGTCGGATCCACTTTTGAAAGACATAAGTGCTGTTGTTCTTGATGAATTTCACGAGCGCAGTTGGCAGTCGGATCTTGTTTTAGCTTTTGTTAAACAGCTACAAAAACAAAGGAAGGATTTACTACTTGTTGTTATGTCCGCGACTATGGAGGCTAAAAAGTCTTGTGACTATCTTGATGGCGCACCCCATCTTGAAACGGATAATCGCCTTTATGAAATAGACTTTCAGTATCGTCACTTTGATCGAAAGGTGGCTTTATGGGATAGAGTGTCAGATACTATCTCAGAGCATATTCAAAGAACGCCAAATGGCGGTGATATATTAGCTTTCCTGCCAGGGCAGTATGAGATAAAGCGAACGTGTGAAAACCTTCAGAAACTTAAAGGCATAGCTACTTTTGCACTTTACGGGAGCCTTCCTCCAGACAAACAAGACTTAGCCTTAAAGAAACAAGATAAGCGAAGAGTCATTGTTGCAACGAATATTGCCGAAACTTCTCTTACCGTAGAAGGCGTTGATACAGTTGTTGATGCTGGGTTTTCTCGAGAAAATATTTTTGATTCGACGAAAGGCTTCGACACTTTGTCTCTACAGAGTATATCTGTTTTTTCTGCCGAGCAACGTGCAGGTCGAGCCGGGCGTTTAGGGCCAGGTACAGCTTATCGCCTTTGGAGTAAAGAAGAGCAGTCTCGCAAACCGATAAATACCGTTCCTCAAATGATGCGGGTGGATTCTTCAGAAGTACTTTTAGCTATTCAGTCTATGGGGCACTCAAAAGAAAGTTTTGATTGGTTTGAAAAGCCACAAGATGACGAGCTTGTTAGAGGTGAAAAGTTATTGATTGCTCTTGGAGCTTTAGAAGATAATAAGATCACTGAGCTGGGGCAACTTATGTCGCAGTTCCCCGCTCATCCACGTTTAGCCGCCATGTTACTAAATTCAGCTCAAAATGCGTGCTACGACGAGGCTTGTCGTTGGGCGGCTATTGTTTCAGAACGAAACCCAGTCGATAAGTCAGTTAAGTTGACTGACGACTCGGTATATGCTTCCGATTTAAGAGCTATCTGCAATATTTGGGCCGGACTAGGGAAGGACACAAATCGAGATAAGTATGCTCAGAGATATAAGCTGCATAGAGGTGCTCTTAGAAGTTTAGAGCAGGTCTATCATCAATTTAAGCGTTTACTTAAAGTTGAAGATAACTTTATAGATGATGAATCTCGCTTGGTTTATTCTGTTCTAGCGGCATTTCCCGATAAGCTAGCAAGACGAGTCGATCGTGGCAGCCTGCGCTATAGATTTGGAAATGACAAAGTAGGGGAGTTGACGAGAAACTCAGCTGTTCGTTCTGCAGAATTTATAATTCCTCTAAATGTAACTGAAATAAATAATGGCGGTTCGAGTAAAACCTTATTGTCTTTGGCGGTAGAAGTCGACTTTACGCACTTGGAGGCTTTTTTCGGTGAAAAAGTAAAGACGACTAGACGAGTTGTTTGGAATGAAAAAACAAGAACCGTCGAGCAACAGGAACAGTCCCTCCTTGGAGAGTTTGTTTTAAGAGAGAAAAACTTGTCTGAGACTCCAGACTCTTTAGCTGCAGAGGAGCTACTTGTTGAAAAGATTCTTCAGAAAGAACTGAAGTTGAATCAATGGAATAAAGATGTGGATAAGTGGATTCAAAAGGTTCGCTGGGTTTCGAAATTTTATCCTGAAAAAGAATTACTTGAGTATAACGCAGATGAACAACAAATTGTTCTTTTAGAAATGTGCTCAGGCTGTCGATCTTATAAGGACGTTAAGAACCTTCCTGTTTTAGATTACTTTAAAAATGCTATGGGTTGGGATGAACAACAATTTGTGCAGAGTATGACGCCAGAAAAGATAAAGCTTCCATCTGGTAGGAACATGAAGCTCAGTTATGAAGAAGACGGCAAAGTTAAAGGCAGTGGTTTTATCCAAGACTTCTACGGCATGACCGAAACACCGACCGTTGCTGGTGGCCGAGTAAAAGTTTTATTGGATATGTGGGCGCCAAATCGCCGCACGGTCCATTTGACAGATGACCTTGAAGGTTTTTGGGACGGCGTGTATAAAGACATTCGGTCTCAATTGAAGGGACGTTACCCTAAGCACGAATGGATTTGAGAGATGGCTGATTTACTGATAAACATAGGCAATACAAACTCACAAGTTTCAAGTGTGGATTTGTCGAGCCTTATTACAGTGCCAACTTCAGAGCTCTACAGTTATTTGTCAGAGGAAGTATCGGCTTCATCCAAACTTTATATCGCTTCTGTTCATAAAGAAACCTCAAGCCAGCTTTCAAACTTGAATTGTTCTCTTGAGTTTTTGACTCATGAAAATTTATCGGTAGACTTCTCAAAAGTTGATCCTTCGACTATTGGAGCAGATCGCTTGGCCAACATCGCCGCAGTATCTTCATTGAAAAAGCACAGCCTTATACTTGATTGCGGAACTTGTGTGACTGCAGAGTTTGTGAGTCAACCTTCAGTTTTTGAAGGTGGCTTTATTATGCCTGGGAGAAGCTTGTCTAGGCAGGCGCTGAATACTTTTACGAGTCAACTGCCAATTACAGAACTATCAACAAAGAGCAAGCTTCTAGGTACGACCACAGAAGAGTCAATTCAAGTTGGTGTAGATACAATGGGAGCTTTGGCTGTTCAGAGTTACATCGAAAAAATGAAACAGCGATTTTCTGGTCTAAATATTATCCTCACTGGCGGCGACGCAGCCTTCTACGCAGAAAATCTCGATTTTGAAGTATCCATTGATCAAGAGTTAACTTTGAAAGGTTTACGCTCAGTTTTTATCGATAAAAGCTAAAGAGTGTCACAGATTTCAGACTGACTTTAAAAAAAGGACATTGGCCCTATATTCGGCGAAGCTTTTCAAGAAACAATAAATTTTTAAAGGATACCACATGAGTAGAAAACCTTTTATTGCCGGTAACTGGAAGATGAACAAAACTGCAGCAGAAGCAGTTGAAACAGTTAAAGGCCTAGCAGCAGAAGTTGCAGACATCAAAAACGTAGATATCGCTGTATTCCCAACTTTCCTATCAGTTCTTGCAGCTAAAGAAGCAGCAGCTGGTTCTAACGTTAATGTTGGTGTTCAAGGCGTTCACTTTGCAGCAAGCGGTGCATACACTGGTGAAGTTTCTGTTGACATGCTTAAAGAGCACGGTATCACTCACGCTATCGTTGGTCACAGTGAAAGACGCCAGTACTTCGGTGAAACTAACGAAACTGTTAACAAAAGAACTCTAGCGGCTCTTGACGCTGGCATCACTCCTTTCACATGTATCGGTGAAACTCTTGAAGAAAGAGAATCTGGTAACATGGAAAAAGTTCTTGAGTCACAACTTCGTGAAGGTCTTGCTGGTCTTACTGCTGATCAAATGGAAAAAACTATCCTAGCTTACGAGCCAGTTTGGGCAATCGGTACAGGCGTTACAGCTTCACCACAACAAGCTCAAGATGCTCACGCATTTATCCGTCAAACTCTTACTGACATGTTCGGTACTGACACAGCTGAAAAAGTTATCATCCAGTACGGTGGTAGTGTTAAAGCTGGCAACGTTGCTGAGCTTATCGGTCAGAAAGATATCGATGGTGCATTAGTTGGTGGCGCAAGTCTTAAAGTTGAGGATTTCTCAGCACTACTTAAAAATGCTAGCGCTGTTTGCTAAATTAGCTTGTAAATAGTCGCAGCAGTCTTATAATTTCTGACTAATTTTCAGGTTGCACAATTTATTGGAGTTTTTATGAGTGGTTTTTTAACAATAGTTTTAGTTATAGTTTCTATCGTGATAGTGTTCGTCGTTATCATGCAGCCTTCTAAGGATGGCGGTTTAGGCGGTCTTTCTAACGGTGGTGCTGCTGACTCTGTACTTGGTACAGGCGGAAATGCATTCTTGACTAAAGCAACTTGGTGGTTGATGGCGATCTTTTTGATCAGTAGCTTGGCTCTAGCTAAGCGTGAAACAAACGCCAGAATCGCGAAAGAAAGTGCTATTAATAAAAAGTCCAAGATCGAAGAAACTAGTTTTAGTGATGATGCTTCAAAGGCAACTGATGTTATAAAGTCAGCAACTACAGATGCTGAAAATAAAGCAGCAGCTAAGACTGAAGAAACAACTAAGAAGGTTGAGACTGCGTTCGATAACCTGAAGAAAGAAGCAGAAACTAAGAAAGCTGACGCTGAAAAAGTCGAAGCTCCGAAGGTTGAACTTCCTAAAGTTGAAGTACCTGCGACTAAATAATTTAGTTAGACGATTTTCTAAGCCGGCTTAGTCCGGCTTTTTTTTTGCAAAAATAAGGAGCTACATATGCCACAAGCAAGTGCACGTCACCTATTAGTAGACAGCGAAGAAGTTTGTCTAGAATTGAAAAAAGAAATTGAAGGCGGAGTTGATTTCGCTGAAGTTGCTAAAGCAAACTCACTTTGTCCATCTGGTGCTCAAGGCGGAGACCTAGGTACTTTTGGTCCTGGTCAAATGGTTAAAGAATTCGACCAAGTCGTTTTCCATGGTGAAGTAGGTAAAGTTCTAGGTCCAGTAAAGACTCAGTTCGGTTATCACTTACTAGAAGTTACTAGCCGCTCTTAATAGTTAGTAATTCGATTTTCAGTAGTTAGTGATCGGTAGTCAGTTTGTTTGTAGGCGGCTGACTTACCGGCACAGCTACAATTTGTTCACTGTTCACTGTTCACCTTTTCCCTAACAACTAATCCCCATCGCCCAAATGAAATCCATCATTGTTACAGCTCCAACTGCTACGGGTAAGACTCAATTAGCTGTGCAATTAGCCAGAGCGTTTAATGGTGAGATCATCAGTGCAGATTCACGTCAGGTCTATCGAGGGCTTGATTATGGCACCGGGAAAGACCTAGAAGAGTATGTAGAGGGCGGAGAAACTATTCAGCATCACATCATCGATGTTGTTGATCCAGCTGACGACTACAGCCTTTATAATTGGCGTAGTGACTACATCTCAGCCATAAAAAATATTCATTCACGAAATAAACTACCAATCATCTGTGGTGGTACAGCGCTTTACTTAGACATGATTCTTAAGGATTATGAGCTAGACGGCGACAAGCGTGATAAAGATCAAGAACGAGAGCTTCTTTTAAAAGATCTAGAGTCTTTAAAAACCATGCTTAAAAAAGCCTCCTTAGAGGTCTATGAGAAGACCGATCTAACTCAAAAAGAACGAGTTATTCGCGGTATTCAGATCGCCACAGCATCTTCAAAAGAAATAGAAGCTTTACCAACTGCCGATCATCTCATTATTGGTCCTTATTGGCATCGAAAGGTCGTTCATGCAAGAATTGAAGCTCGTCTTGAAAAGCGTTGGGAGCCGATGATTGATGAGTGTGAAAAATTACTTTCCCAAGGAGTTTCTCATGAAAGACTTCAATGGTTTGGTTTGGAGTATCGCGCTGTAAGTCGTTTTTTACTGGGCGAGATTTCCAAAGAAGAAGCTTTTGACGAGTTACTTATCCGTATCCGTCAGTTCGCCAAAAGGCAGGATGTCTGGTTTAGAAAGATCGAGAAGTCTGGTTTCCCTATTTATTGGTTAGATGAAGAAGATAAGTTTGCCGAAGCTTCACAGCTTGTGAGTCAGTTTTTAGACAATCAAAACCTTCCTGAACCATCGATAAAGATCTCAGAGATCACCTATGGACCACGGACTCAGTAGATGAGTAGTTTTAAAATTGGCGTCTTAGCAGATATTCAGTATGAAGATGCAGATGATCATAAAAAGTGTCAGTACCGTCAGTCACTTAGCAAACTCGACTCAGCCGTTAAAACCTTAAATTCTCATGAGCTTGATTTTGTTGTCCAACTTGGGGATTTGGTAAATAAGAACCTCTCATCATTTTCTCCAGTTTTAGAAAGACTTGAGAAACTTACAGCTCCAACATTTCACGTTTTGGGTAATCACGACTTTATCGTTGAAGACTTAGAGAAACCCACAATCCCTTTTGTTTTAAATATGCCGTCTCGGTATTATTCCTTTGATCAAGAGGGCTGGCGTTTTATATTTTTAGATGGCAGTGACTTAAGTCTCAATGCGTATCCAGAAAATTCCCATATGTATAAAATAAGCCAAAAAGCTCTGGATCAAGTGACTTCAAAGTCAGAGTGGTGGAATGGAGCTTTATCAGAGACTCAAATGAAGTGGTTAGCGGCATCTTTAAGTGACGCAGAACTTAAGCAAAAAAAGGTTGCGATTTTTTGCCATTTTCCAATCACCCCAGATAGTCGATTTACTTTGTGGAATTCGGATAAAGTTTTAGAACTCATCCAGTCATACTCTTCTGTGAAGTGTTGGTTTAGTGGTCACCATCATGAAGGCTCTTATTCCTTTTTGGAAAAGAAGCATTTTTTGACATTTAAAGGGATGGTAGAGAGTGAGTTACCGACTTTTTCGACTTTAGAGTTTAAAGAAAATGAAGTAGTCGTGACTGGTTATGGAAATGAAAGCGATAGAGTTTTAACTTTTTAGTCCTTGCTGTCTGATGAATCTAGTGTAGAATTGCGCATTAAATAACATTTTAGAAAGAAGAGTATGGACAGCGAAAGAATAGAAAAAATCATTGAAGAGTACGGCTTGCAAAAGTTTCGTGCGAACCAAATGAAAGACGCTATTTTTAATAAGTCTGTTTCTTCTTACGACGAAATAAGTACCCTCAAAAAAGACCTCAGAGAAAAACTCA
The DNA here is from genome assembly GCA_021232515.1 of Lentisphaeraceae bacterium. Classification (GTDB taxonomy): domain Bacteria; phylum Verrucomicrobiota; class Lentisphaeria; order Lentisphaerales; family Lentisphaeraceae; genus JAKVBD01. The sequence goes on along the minus strand of JAJPOQ010000018.1, from coordinate 4,374 downwards.
AAGTTGAACAGCCGCTCCTTTGCTTGGAAGAACATAAGATTTTTAAGTCTTCGGATAAAAGAACTTATAAAGCTCTTCTAAAACTAGAGGACGGACGAATCATCGAGAGTGTTCTTATGAGTCCTAAGCCAGATCACTGGACGGCTTGTATCAGTTCTCAAGTAGGCTGTGCTATGGCCTGTACTTTTTGTGCAACAGGAACTATGGGCTTGCTGCGAAACTTGAGCAGCGAAGAGATCTCCGATCAAGTTCTATTCTGGCGTCAGTTTATCCAGAAAAATGGTATAGATGCTCGATTGAACAATGTTGTTTATATGGGAATGGGTGAACCGTTTCACAATAAGACGAAAGTTTTCAACAGTATCGAAGAGCTAAAGAATCCAGAAACATTTAACATGGGTTCTCGCCATATTTCTGTTTCAACTTCTGGTTTACTTAAGCCTATTTATGAAATGGCCGAAAGATTCCCTCAAGTCAATTTAGCTATATCGCTACATGCTGCAAATGACGACCTTAGAACTGGGATGATGCCGGTAAATAAGACTTTCCCTTTAGAGAAGTTAGCAGAGGCTTTAACATTTTATCTAGATAAAACAAACCGCAAGATCTTTTTAGAGTACATACTTTTAGATAATGAAAATGATACTCTGAAACATGCAGATGAACTGGTAGACTTTGCTTCTAAAGTGAAGCCGAGTAAGCTTCTTCATGTGAACCTGATTGTTTACAATCAGACTGACTCTTCACACCGACAAGCATCACGTGAAACTGCGACTCGTTTCAAAGACTATTTACTCGATAAAGGTGTCAGCGCGACTATTCGAAAGAATCTCGGTCGCGATATCGACGGAGCATGTGGTCAGCTAGCAGTGTTAGACCAGAAGTAAAATGCTTAGCTTTCTGGCTAAGAAATCGAGACTCCTATCACTGTCTTTTCTTTGTCTATTTTTCCTCTCTGCAAACCATTATGGAAACTACCTTATTGCCGAAGGTATGAGTTTAGCTTTCAATATTGTTGTCGATGACTATAAGTGTAAAGATCACGATTGTGGTTGTACCTCAGCCTTGAAGTGTTTAACAGACTGCTGCTGTGTTGTTCCTGAAGATAAAGGTTTTGAAACTATTAAACTTCCAGATGGCTTGTTAGAGTCAGAAGAGGTGGAAAGCTGCTGTAGCGAAAAAACTGCTTGCGGCATAGATGAAGAAACCGAAATCCCTCTTGGCCAGGCTTTACTCAACTCATCTAGCTGTTCGGCAGGAGAATACTTCAATTTACAGATATCTAAGGGTATACTGCTCGATATTTTCTTTGTTGCCAAGTACGATAGAGAAATATATAAGGAAAGTGAGTGGATCTCTAAAGTTCATTTCGTTTCCCAATCGGTTGACAAAAGCCTCCTGAAAGTACCTATCCTGGTTTAGTACTTTTCCCTATACATATGCCTTATTCAGATAGTAGGGCTTCTTCATATATCCCAGATAACCTTTGTAAACAAAGCTTTTGAGCTTGTGTTTAACTTCCGTTGTCTGGTCAATTTATTATTTACCAGGAATAAAATGAAAAATATTTTTATTGCGTGGCTGCTGCTGTGTGTGTTTATCTATGCTCAAGAAGCAGATAACAAGAAAACAGAGAACTCTACAAAAGTTCAAGATGCTAAAAAAGATAAAGTACAAGAGTCAGTAAGTGAAACTTTTGTTATTACGACCACTGGTCAAAAACAAAAGATCACAGAATCTAGCGTTGCCATTGGCAAGATTGAAGGCAAGGAAATTGAGCATATAAGACCAGCTCATCCTGCAGAAGTGACGAATCGTATCTCAGGTGTCATTGTTAATAATTTAGGTGGAGAGTCACACTTTACCTCAATTCGTAACAACCTATCAACTGGAGCAAATTATTTGTTCCTTGAAAATGGCGTTCCAACTCGTTCTACTGGTTACTTCAATCACAATGCTCTTTATGAAATAAACGTACCGCAAGCTGGTGGCTTAGAGATAATCAAAGGCCCTGGTTCTGCTCTGTATGGTAGTGATGCGATGCACGGTGTGATAAATGTTTTATCTGGCGAAATACCCGATGAACAGTTGATTAAACTTGGCGCAGAGTATGGAACGACAGAGTGGTATAGACACCTTGTTACTTATGGTGATCGAATAAATGATGAGCATGCATTTCGACTTGATTTAAATCAGACTTTTATGGAAGGCTGGAGAGACTACACAGACTATACTCGTCATAGTGCAACGGCACAGTGGCTTTGGACCCCCTCACATGATTTTACTATGAAGACGGTTGCATCATATAATTATGTCGATCAATCATCTGTTTCAGGATTAAGTAAGCATGACTGGAAACATAATCCAGAGGACAATTACTACAGGCTACCTGGTAGAGATGTTGAATCCTTTAGACTATCTACAAAGATGACGAAAGTTTTGGATGACGATTCAGAAATAAATATCACTCCATACTTTCGACATAGTTATGTTTCAGGACTTATTCCGAGTTGGAAGCTCTCTACAAACCCAGCAGCGTTTGCCAATAATAGTGAAATATGGGATAGCGGGTTTCAATCCTTTGGTACTTTGATGAACTATACTCAGTACTTTGACAAATGGGACTCCATGCTCGTTTTAGGGTTCGATTTTGACTATTCACCGGGTAAGTATGAAGTGGAACAGACGACTCTTGAGCGTGAATTTAACTCAAATGGAAATGTCTACTTCAATGATTATGCTCGAACTGGGAATATGATCTATGATTTTGAATCGACGTATACGAGTTACTCTCCATATATTCATTTTGAAATGAGTCCAGTTGAAAAGCTCCGTTTAGATTTTGGTTTGCGTTATGATTTTGCCGAGTTTGAGATAGACCAAAAGCTTAATTCAGCAGGCGCTATTTCGGATGATTTAGTTAGTTTTGAGCAACTTTCACCAAAGTTTGGTCTGGTTTATGATTATGTAGAAAAGCATCAAGTATATGCTTCTTACCGTCGAGGGTTTAGAGCACCATCAGTTGGTTCTCTTTTTGCTGCGCCAGCTTCCGAAGATTCTCTAGATCTCGAACCTACGACTATAGATAGTTTTGATCTAGGTTTCCGTGGTGAGGTTATGGAAGATTTATTCTATGATATAACTTTTTATTACATGGAGAAGAAGGATGACATCATTACTTATAGAGATCCGAATAACCCTTCAGTTCGCTTCAGAAGTAATAATGGTGAAACTTCTCATCGAGGTATAGAGCTTACCTTAAAGTATAACATCACTGAAGAACTAGACTTTAGAGTGACGTCAAGTTGGTCAAAGCATAAGTATGAAAAGTGGGATTTAGGCGCGGCATCTTACCCAGGAGCTCCTGAAGGTACTGCACTTGAAGGAAATGAACTGGAGCGAGCGCCCAAGTACTACCAAACATTTATTCTGGATTATCACCCAGCTTGGATGAAGGGTGGTAGAATTGAAGCTGAGCTTATAAATATGGGTAGTTACTATACGGACTCTGAAAATACAGATAAGTATGTAGGCCACGAGTTAATTAACCTTCGCGCCGAGTATCCATTGACTGATAAACTAAAGCTCTATGGACGTTTGATAAACCTTCTAGATCGCCATAACACTTCCTATACTTCAAGTAGTGAAGCGACTGGTTATAGACCAGGTGAACCTCGAAGCCTCTACATGGGCTTTGAGTACAAGTTTTAGGTTAAATTATGAAAACCGGAAAACTACTTAAAATTCATAAGATGCTGAGTATGACAGCACTCATACTATCCCTTATTTGGATTCTTTCCGGTTTCATGCATCCTATCATGGGATGGGTGAGACCATCAGCGAAAAACTTCAGACCACCAGTGTCTATTGTTGATACTAAAAATATCAAAGACTTAAAAGAGTTTTTGCCGTCAGAGAAGAAGATAAACTCATTTCGTTTAGTTGATCTAGATGGAAAGACTTGTTATCAACTCGCGGAAGGTTTTGAGACAAGCTATTTCGATGCCCAAACGGGAAAAGAGATAAAAGAAGCAGATAAAGTTTTTGCATCTTCATTAGCTCACTACTATAAAGGTCAGTTAGTCCCAATCGTGAAGACTGAATTGGTGACTTCGTTTGATTATAAGTATCCTTTTATCAACAGACTTTTACCTGTAGTTAAAGTTTCGTTTGAAGATGGTGAGGACTACTACATTCATACAAGATCTTCTCGACTTGGCACAGTGGGGAATAGCTTGAAAGATAACATGTCTTTATTTTTTATTAATGTTCCAAGTTCTGTGATGATGGAGCAACCTTTCTAATTCCCATCATCACCTTATTCTGTATTTTCATCTTTTCATTCCAGAATAGTTTCCACTGCTTTTCATCAGT
>JAJPOQ010000011.1 GCA_021232515.1 Lentisphaeraceae bacterium | reverse complement strand
ATAACAAATCATACGAAAGTTCAAACCACATCCCTCTTCTCGGCTTTCCAAACCCACTCAATGAGAAAAAATATCTAGTCTTAAATACCGGTCCGACATTCCGTGAATACGACGACGGAAATAACGCTAGACAAAACCCTAAGCTTCCTGATTGGGCCGTGATCGATGTGAATACGCCTCCTGATAAATACGCCGCAGGAAAAGTTATAGACGCGAACTTCTTTGACGAGTTTTGGAAATTTAAATAAAAAAAAAGCCCGTGACCGATAAGGCCACGGGCTCTAATAATTTTTTTAGCAGTTGGTTCTTAGATGTCTGAAAATGATGTTGGTATCAAAAAGATCTTTTCTATTTTAGAAACTGTCCCTTTGTACTTCTCTATCTTCTTCATCTCAGCCCAACGAGGACTATTTAAAAAAGTCTGCCAATACTTCTTATTCTCTTCAAGTGAATCAGCGGAAAGCATATAAGTTAAGTTTGGATAGTTCTTACCTGATAAACACTCTCCAAAAAATACCGGATCCATACCTAAGTCTCTCATAAGCTGTGTTTCATGATCAACGTTAAACATATCTCTTTTAAGGGCAGCTTTTTCGTCATTGTGACTTTCGTAAACTCTAAGTTCAAAAACTCTTTTCTTTTTGTTTATAGATTCCTTAGGCAACTCAATAAAAGGAATTGAAGAAAATGATTTAAAGAAACTACTGTCAACTCGAGTATAAGCTGGATCAGCTTTAGAAATAGCAAAGAAGCTCTTTGCATCGTCTCTAAAAGAATTGTCATTTACAAGATAGTTGCTACGCTCTGTATATTGCGCTAAACCTGTGAAAGGTATGACCATGTGAACATTGTAGTCTTGACTATTTTTTGCATTTGTAAATACACCAATTCTACTAAGTCCCATTCTTTTAAGAGCGGGTACATAAGCTTTTTTCAGAAAAGATAAAACTGAACGTTGCTTATCTGAGGAGGAAACTTTATAAACTCTGTATTCGTAATATTCGTGCTCATCATAACTTAAAGTCGAGCAAGAACTTCCCAAAACCAAAATTGCCATTAATAGCACGAAAGAGCGATAGATAGCCTTCATATATTCCTTTAATTTTACCATTACGAAAAAAAGACTATATCGCTCGAAATTCCTTCCTGCAATAAAGTCTTCTAAAGTCTAAAAAATGAAACGGGAAATTTACCTATATGAATCAAAAACTAACTAAGATCTTTATCAAAGTGTATTTTTAAATACTCGTTTTTGGCGCATCCCACGAAAGCGAAAATAAGAAAAGAAAAGGCTAAAACTAATGACTAAAAAAATCAATAAGTTCGGTACTTTATAGACTTCACCAAAAAGCATTGGTGAGAAACTTCCTGAGTCGGTCATAAATTGCTCAATAATTTTAATGATAACACAAGGAATAATCATTAAGACAAAGCAAGACCACAAACTCACAGCTGATAACTCAATAAAACCATAACTGTATGAAGTCTGGAGTCCACATGAGTTACATTTCTCTAAGTCCTCGTTCAAGTCTAATTGACAATGAGGACAGTACCCTTTTTCTTTTATAGATGACATCATAAAGCCCTTTTTTGATGTTATCTGTAATGTAATTAGTTGTTTCTCAATTGTACAGACTGAAAGAAACAAAAGATTTAATTTTATGGAATTTTGTTAAGGGTATAGTAAGCCATTGAACTTAAAGAAGGCTTTCCATCGGCACTCATGAGCTTTTCACAATTGACTTTAACAACAGTTTGTGGCTCCAAATCTTTTAATAATATTGTCAGACTTAGTTTGTCCGCAGACAACTTAAAAGAAGGCTTCGCCTGCTTAAACTCACCCATACTCCCAGACTTTGAGCTTACAAATTCATACTTCGCGATTGATACGTCTATCTCCTCAAAGCTCTTAAGCGGTTGTGTAAACTCCAACTTAAAGCCTCCTTGAATTACCTTCATCTCTTTTAGATCAAAACCACTCTTATTAAGCTCAGCTTTAAACAATCCACCTGAACTAGGCTGATCAGTCACTACATTTTGTCCAAAATAAAATTGGCCCTCAGCATTTATCAAAACCTCCCCCAATGCCTTAGGAAGATCTTTCGCCATAGTAAAAACAGCCCCTTGTACTACATCTCCAACTTTATCTAAATGTGCTCTGTACAAAAGCCCTGAAGTATCCGTTATAAATAGTTGTCCTGCATAAGGCCCTAACTTCTCCTCCGTCTGATCCATCTCCATATCTCCCAGCTCTGCGGTGGCTGGAAAAACAACACTGGGTAGCTTTCTTAATTGCGCAAACTTCGCTATGCGATCTTTACCTTGGGAACGCATAATCTTTGGCAATAAAGAAGACTTAGTTTTATCTTCTTTTAGACTCAAAGGATTACCTAAAAAGTCTCCTTCTTCAACATGATACAAAGCAGCAGAGAATTGATACGCACTTTTATTTGAAGCTAACACCAATTCACTGTCAGTAGTTACTTCTGCGGCTACGACATTCTCAATTCCAGTGGCATAAACTGAGGACTCACCGATGTAGTCAACTTTAAAAACTACTCCTCTTCTTTTAACACCCATATTTGCATAGCCATCTGCACTTAAAGATAATGAAGTCGCGGCATAGTAGTTTCCATCTATATCATTTGCCAAGGCAGTTACTTTTTCTGAACTATTCCCTGTAAAGCCCCATCCTTTGCCAAAAGACTCGAATAAGTCAGCCTTGTCATCGCGATTCTCATCCACTAACTTACTTATCTCAGACCTTTGAAGGGCAAAGTACTGCCCCTCGCGCCAACTCTTTAGTAAACCTGTAGGATCTTGTAGACCAGATGCATAAAGGCTAAGTCCACCTTCCTTCAAAGACCAAATGTCACCATGACTGGTCGAGAACTTGATGCCGCCACTATGATCTTCACAAAGCCCTGAAACACTGACTGACGTTAAATCTGGGAGTTCAACTTTTGTTAATGTCAGAGATTCTCCACCAAACAAGAAAATCGTTTGAATAAATAAGATTAAAATATATCTCATTTCCCGACCTCAAATTCAAAAATTAGCATTAGCTTTCCCGGTTGTTGCGTCTTCTCGATCATTCCATCAACAAACTCTGCTCCGTCAACCGATTTCACATGTTGCCCTTCAGCTTTTTTATACTTAACAAAGTTAGCATTTACGATTAAAAAGCTCTGAATAAGCTTTCCATCGACTACATTAAATCTAACTTTTACCTTGGTTAAACCTGTTGAGTAAATAAATGTCGGGAAGCCTTTAAATATTCTATAACCACCAAATTTCGGAGCCCCTTTGACTGGATCGACAATCGGAAAGTGATCTGCATTTACATATGAAATCTTTCCCAAGGGCTTTGAGCCACTTCCGCCAAACTGCAAATCTTCACCTATATCAAGGAAAGCCCCTTTCCATGCTACAGTCAAAATACATTTTTCCGCATCAAATGCAAAATTCTGTCCACCTGGAAGACCTACAGCAATCGAGTTTGGTAGTTTCTGGCCATCAGGAAGAATCAAAACTGTTCTATAAATCACTGGTTCTGAATCAACTTTAAGAACATCGCTCTTAGCAGATACGAAAGAGTTCAGACTGAATATAACAAAAAATAAAGGCAACAGCAGACATCGAGGCATAAAGGTGGTCTCAAGTTTAATTTAAAAGTGGATAGAATAGAATACTAAAAACTCAGCCACTTTTGACATTAAACACAAAATTATCGTGTATTCTCATTCCTCGAAGAAAGTATGTGAGCTTTTCCCTTCTTTGATAATTTCTTTAAAAAGAAATAGATCATAAGCAAAGTGAGCTGCTGCAGCCGACCAGAAATCGAACTTTATGTACAAAAACCCCATGCCCGCAACTATAAAAACTAAGAGTAGTCCATAGACAAATATATAAGAGCGTGGGTTAAGATAACCGTGAATAGCAACAAAAAGAATACTTGTGCCCCAAAGGCCAAACTGAGGCTGTAAAGCAACTCTAAAAAAGAGCTCTTCGCCTACTCCTGCACAAAAGGAGAGAAAAATACATTGAGGAAAAGAAAGATTGAGAGCGTGAATCTTGTCGGTATACTTTCGACAAGCCTCTTTTAACTTAGGCCCTTCAGTTATAAGGCTAGAGGCATAGGCTACTGAAAAACCGTAGAGCAAGCCAATCACAATGCCTAAAAAGGAGGAATCCCTGAAACTTAGAGGAGAAAATAGATTAGCGTCATTTAAGTAGGAGTTTAATAATAGGCCAAGTATTCCAAAACCTAGAAGAGTTCCCCAACCAAGTAAATGTACTTGCTTAGAATTCACTCATATCTCCAAAAATAAAAAAGCGCCCGAAGGCGCTTTAAAGTATTACTTACCAGCTAAGAAAGTTAATAAGTCGTCTGATAAACCTGCTATAGATTTAACAGTCGCTTCATCACCATTTGGTAAAACAACTTCGTCACCAACAACTTTACCTAAAAGGATTTTTGCCAGTGGAGTTTCAAATGAAAGATAGTTCTTGTCTGGATCACTGTCCCACATACCAAGTATCGTGTAAGTATCGCCGTTGCTCAGTTCTATCGCTGAACCAACAATTGCACGATCTTTAAACGTAAACTCAGTGAAGTCAGTAGGTTTGATTTGATCAAGCATCTTCTCTAAGTCAGCTCTTCTAGAAAGAAGGAACTTCTGCTTATCTTTAGCCGCTTTAAATTCGAAGTTCTCACGAAGGTCACCGTAATCACGAGCCGTAGCGATAGCTTCTGTATTTTGAGGAATTTGCTTATTGATGATGTCAGCAAGTTCTGCCTGCTTCTCAACGTAAGAACGAACTGAAGTCAGTTTTTCCATGTCGCTAACTTTCACTTCCACTTTACGCTTCTCAACTAAGTGTTTAGCTTTTGGGTAAAGTCTAACAATACGCACGAGTAAACTCTGCTTCTCACCACCATCGAGACTAGTCATACTTCTAACAGCACTAACAAGGGCACTTACACCATTGTCTGAACCGTTGTCCATAACGAACTTTTGGAACTCTTCTTTCTCAAGAAGAAGCTTTCTAAGGTCCTTACCAGCTTTGATGTAGTTACCGCGAACTTCACGTCCAAGTGTTCTGATAATTAAGGCAGGGTTACCCATCTTCTCATAAAGGAAGTCATGATCTTCTTTACCGTAACGTTGCCACATCCACATAATTGGGTCTGCGCTAACACTACCGGTTTTGATCTGCTTACACACAGCTTCAGCTAGGGCTTCGATACCGCCATCAACTTTCTCTAAAGCTTTTTCCATGTAGCTCCAGTACTTATGTGGCAAACCAAGACAGTTATGAACTAGCCAATCTGCATCTTTACCCGCAAGAGTTACCTCAAACCATGAGTTTAAGTGCTTTGCCATCATTTTATCTGTAACTGTAACAAACTCTTCTGCACTCTGCCAAACAGTTGCAACTTCAGAAGTTTCTGCAACTATTTCTTTCATGCTATCTTTGTCTGTGCAAACATCCCAAAGAAGACAGATAAGCTCAGAATAAAGTTGTACTTGAAGTGGCTTTGCTGCTGCGAACTTAAATATCTTGAGTAAATTTTGCTTTTGCTCTTCATCTGGAGTAATTGGTGAATCAGGTAGGTGATCCTGTAACTCTGCTAAGCTTCGAGAGTTACCCCAGTTTCTTTCACCTGTACCAGCTGCTGATTTTGAAGGAGCTGCAGCCGCTAGAGTTCTCTTTCTGAACCAAGCTTCAAAAGTCTTTACAGACTTCAAGTACTTAGGCATAAGAATTCTAGTGAGCATTGCTTGAGTAAATTTGATTGGTGGGAAGATGTGTTGCTCTAATTCTTCCGCTAAATCTTTTGCAAGAATTTTATTAACATCATATTTCTTATGATCTAAAAGGTCAGAAGCCAAAGTTCCTGGCATAACAAGTTGACATGAGCTAACAAATGCTTGAAGGCTCAGTTCTTGTCTACCTTTAAACATTGAAACAATAAGGTCACTGTATGGATCAACTTCAAGAACTTTACCAAAACCATACTTCTGTGAATAACAATAGATTGGTAACTTAACTGTTAGAGTTTCAACCAATGCAGTGTCTACAAACTCATTGAGTAGTAAACTAAGCATTTGCCAGTTACCTGCAACTATTTCTGGATTAACATCTTTGTTATTGCAACCAAGTGCATCAACAAGACCTGCTGGATCTGGATAGGTAGAATAAACTTTTCTAGCTGCATTCGCTAAGTAGTCACGAACTTTAATTGGTGCTGCACCTTTACTTGCAATAGCTACTGCAAGCTTGATACTCTCTGCTGATAAATTTGCGATGTCGCCAAACAAAACAGTCCCACTTTCAGTAAGTACTTTTTTGTATGCTACTTTGTCTTTGTCAGGAATCTCTTGTACCACTTCTAGTGCTTTGTCATAAGATTTTGACTCTGCAGATTGTAGAAGGGTTGTTTCTAAAGATTCTACGCTCATCATGAATTTTCCTTTATCGCTATATAATTGCGCTGTATATTTTCTGAAATAGTCTCTGCTTCCTCTTTACTTAAAGGGGCTGCTATTTTCACTTTATAACCACCGACTTCACGGCTAAACTTCATAAAACACTTAAACTTTCCACCTTCAGCCAATACCCCAGTCGTACCACGATTTTCAATAGCAGCTTGTTGCCAACTTATACGACCTTTGTCGGTAAGCTGGAACTCAAGACCATATTGATCTTCTCTGTACTGAAAAATGCCACATGACATGATGTCATGATTACTTAGTAGAGGGATTCTTGATACAAGGATTTGGCGCCCATCAACAACAATTGGAATGACCAATTTATTTTGAACGCCGGTATTATCTATTGAGTGAATAGTAATGAGGGTTTCTTGGACCTCTTTGGGAAGTTTCTCTCTTTCACAAGCAGTAAAAATAAATAATGCTGTCAAAGCAAAGAGGATATGTTTCATGGGTTAGTCACCATTTTCGTATTTTCGGTAAAAAGTCGCTAAACTGATCCCCAACATATCAGCTGCTTTCTCTTTTTCTCCTCCTGCAACTTCTAAAACTTTACTTATATAGTCTTTTTCTTTTACACGTAAATAAGTTTTAAGTGAGTGCCCACGATAATCGACACTTGTCGCATCGAGGTCTTCTGGACTAGCTTCTTTGATTTTTAGTGGTAAATCTTGCAGGTTAACTATTTGATTATCACACAGCGTTGCAGAGCGACGAATAACATTTTCAAGTTCACGAACATTCCCCGGCCAATCATAGGCTAGCAAAGCTCGCATCGCGTCTGGAAGTATCTCCACTTCACACTTTTCATCTTTATTAAATTGCTTGACAAAGTGATTCACCAAAAGAGGTATATCTTCTTTGCGTTCTCTCAAAGAAGGCAAATCAACAGGAATAACACTTAATCGATAATACAAGTCTTCCCTAAACTTACCGACTTTTATCATCTCTTCTAGATTTTCATTTGTCGCTGCGATGATTCTAACATCGACTGGAACATCTTTAGTACCACCGACTTTGCGAACTGTTTTCTCTTGCAGAACTCGCAGAAGTTTCATCTGCATCGTTACTGGAATCGAACCTATTTCATCTAAAAAAATAGTGCCCCCGTTTGCAGACTCAAAAAGACCGACTTTCTCAGCGACTGCGCCTGTAAAAGCACCTTTTGTGTAACCAAAAAGCTCCGACTCTAAAAGCTGCTCCGGAAGAGCCGCACAGTTTACAGCAATTATCTGTTTTCCTGCTCTGGCACTGGCGTAGTGGACGGCTTTACTGACAAGCTCTTTACCTGTTCCACTCTCGCCTCTAACAAGTACAGTTGTGTCAGTGCGTGAAACCTTCTTGATCACATCGTAAACCATCTGCATCTGAAAACTATCGCCAATCAAGTTTTCAAAGTGGTATTTTGTTTGTAAAGTTTTTTTAAGCTGTTGATTTTCAGTAAGAATTTTGTGGTAACTTATCGCTCGCTCAACCGTCAGAAGTAGCTCATCCACCTTAAAAGGCTTGCAAACATAGTCGTATGCACCTGACTTCATGGTTTCAACGGCAGTTTCGATTGTAGCATATGCTGTCATCATAATAACTGACAGGCCTGGATGCATTTCTCTAGCCTTACTCAAAAGCTCGAGTCCATCCATCGGTTTCATACGGATATCACTAATGAGAAGCTCAAACTTTTCAGTCTTTAGTAACTCAACAGCTTTTACGCCATTATCAGTAGCTGTGACTTCATAACCATTACGACTTAAGATCGTTTTGAGAACTTCAACAATGCTGAGTTCATCATCAACTACAAGGACTTTAGACATGACTTTTCCAAATTCTTAAAATTAACAAGCGTTAATTTAAATATTATCAATTTTGAAAAAGGATTGCAAATTTTAATTAAGGAATTCTCAGTTTTGAAAATCTAGTCTTGGAAGTTTTTATTCCAAGAACGTCCCATTTCTTTACGCCATCTAGGGTTTTTAGAAGACATATCAACACTGTATGGATCGTTATCAAGATTTGAGTCATCATCAACACCAACAACTTGCTGAATGTTTCGAACGATCCATTTCTCAAGTTTAAGTACTGTGATCTTCTTTCTCAAACGTCCTTGAGTGTCCCTGTTTAAAATCGCCGGGATAGTGTTTGTCGTGACTATTTCGTCAACATAAGGAGAGCTTAGTTTTTCGCGACTTTCTGGAGATGAGTGGAAGTGAGTTACACAGAAAATAATTTTACGTGCACCAAATTCTTTGATTTGCTTACAGCACTCAACAATCGTCGTTCCAGTTCGAACCATATCGTCAAAAACAACAACGTCTTTATCTTTCACATCTTCAATTCGTATCTCTGAAGCATTCGAAGGCTCCATTGAAATAGAACGCTCTCCAGATCTCGATTTATCCATCTTCAAAATTCTTGGATTATTGAAGTGAAGTTCAGCTTTAACAAGATCAAGGAATGGAGCTGCACCTTTATCTGGAGCACAAAGAACAATCTTAGAAGAATCGACGATGTCAGAATTGATCAAGTAATGAGCAAATAAATCGTGAGGAACAAGGTTGTGAAACTTACCAGAAAGCTGATCGTTAAATAAAGCTTGAGTCGATGCTGAGTGATTATGAACAGTAAAAACTCTATCAACACCCGAAAGTTTAAGTAGTTGAGCATTTAAGAGAGCCGTAAAAGGCTGACCATCGAACTTTTTACGGTCTTTAGGTGAACGCTCATCATTGAAGAAAGAGTGACCTTCGCGAGGACCTCTGTCCTGACAACTATAAAATAGGTCCGGCTCTAACAAAATAACTTCTTTCGCACCATTATCTTTTGCCGCTCTCGCAATGATCATATTTCTCATGGCCATAGCGTTACGGCCTTCACTACAAGAGGTAGAAGCGATAACAACTTTTTTATCTTTAAGGTAATCACCAACATGTTCCAAGTCATTTTCATCGCTTATGAAGCGAGGACAAAACTCAGTATTTTGGAAATCTTTTAAAGCTATGATATCTGATATATCAACAACTTGTCCAAAATAGTGAGCTATATCAATAGCAAATGGGCTGTCTGAAGTGTTGCCTATGATGACGACATCGTTGTTATCCATGAGGGTCGAATTCCAAAGTTTTAAGTTGCAAAAACCAGATATATCAAAGTTCTAAGTTAGATGAAAATTTTAAGGCCGTAACTTACAAATAAGGCCTAACTAATCAAGTTCAAAAATACAGATGAAGACTAAAATGTATACAATTGGTATAGTATAATATTTATCAATGACCTCGCAAGTCACCAATAAACTGTAATTCAAAGAGTCTAAACGATGAATTTAAATGGCATAGAGATAGTAACTGACTACCTAGAGTCTGACTGTGCCTACATAAAAGGGAAGATTTCTCTAACTGAGTATAACATCATCTCCCACCCCACTTATGAAATGGCCGAAGACTACCTAGACAAAGGCTGGCGTCGTTTTGGTAAGATGTTTTTTAGACCTAATTGTTCTCAATGTGCAAAGTGCATACCTCTAAAAGTTGAATTAGCAGATTTTAAATTTTCTAAAAGCATGAGGCGTTGTCTCAACAGAAATAAATCTATCCGCGTTGAGGTCAGCTCACCCCGTTGCAGTAGAGAACACTTAAACCTTCACAACCTCTACCACGAGTATCAGAGTAAAGAGAAAGGTTGGCCTGAGCATGCCATAACACCATCTGAGTACCAAATGCTTTTTTGTGAACCAATGCAATTTTCAAAAGAGTTTCGCTACTACGACACAGATGATACACTGGTTGGCGTAGGCTACGTCGATATTTTAAAATCATCCTATTCGTCACTCTACTTCTTTTATCACCCTAAGTGGATGCAAAAAAGCCCTGGCATTTTCAGTGCCCTCTCTGAAATAAAGCACGCTATGGAAAATAACATTCGCGAATACCACCTTGGCTACTATGTACCTGGCTGCTCAGCAATGGACTATAAACTTAGGTTTAACCCCTACAAACTCCTCAAAGGTGACGATGAAGTGTGGAGTTGGGACGATGCCAACTGGAAATAATTTCCGTCATTTTTGCAACTTTTATCATTTTTATATAGATTTTAGCTTCGTTTTAGCATAAATTTATAAATACGTTAACTAATTTTGAAGTCTTAAAGCTGAATGAGTGTCATTGATTTTACAGATATAAACCGAGTCGTCTTCCTAGAGAACGATCTAGATAAAGAACAATGCCTGAAAATTTTAACCGAAACATCCAAAGACTGCCTATATGATTCAAACAGCTTTTACAGTAAAATTTTAGAAAGAGAAGAGCTTTTAAGCACTGGAATGGGCCTTGAAACAGCTTTTCCTCATAGTAAAAACAGCTCAGTGATTGACTTTTTTGTAACAATTGGTATATCTCAAAGTGGTGTAAATTGGCAAGCTATAGACGAGAAACCAGTGAAGATAATTTTTCTGATCGGTGGCCTCATCGAAGAACAAGAAAAATACTTGAAGATTCTTGCTGCCATTTCAAAAGTAGTTGGCAAAGAAAAAAATAGAAATTTACTTCTAGGCTCTTCTAATAGAGATGAGTTCTATGAACAGTTTTGTAATTCTGCGATGAAGGAAAATCAGGCGATCTAATGTCGGACTCTAAAAAATTAAAGATCAAAGGCGCATCAGGCCAAAGTAAGAAGCTTATTGTTAAAAATAACAATACAAAAGCCCTGAAAATCAAAAAGCCTCTACCATCGCTAAATGAAACCCCTGACCCTGAAAATGAGTCAAAAGCTGCCCCTGCTCCCAAAGGACTAAAAATCAAAGCAAGTTCGGGCGAGCACTCGCAAGCTGTTCAGCAAAACCCCGCAAGCTCAGGTCTAAAAATCAAAAGTACGGCGGCTCCACAAGTGCAAGCAAAGCCTGCTCCCAAAGGACTAAAAATTAAAGCAAGTTCGGGCGAGCACTCACAAGCTGCTCAACAAAACCCCGCAAGCTCGGGATTAAAAATTAAAAGTACCACGACTCCACAAGTGCAAGCAAAGCCTGCTCCCAAAGGACTAAAAATCAAAGCAAGTTCGGGCGAGCACTCGCAAGCCGCTCAACAAAACCCAGCAAGCTCAGGATTAAAAATCAAAAGTACGGCAGCGCCAAAGCCAGTTCCAACTGCAGCTCCGCCTTCACAGCAGAAAGTAGACTTAAGCCAAACTATGCCACCGGCAAATAGAAAGTCGCCGCCACCAATGCCTACAGGTTATGCTCCGCCACCAATGCAGATTTCGAATCAGTCTCAAGCCCCTGTATTTCCTGGTCAAGCACAACAAGCTCCAGTAGCATTTGGCAACTCTACAGTGAATCACGAACCGGTCGCAAATCCACAGGGACCTATTTTTCCAAACAACACTGCGGAAGATCCTTTAAATGCCACCATGGCACCAGCCGTTCATCAAAAGAAAACGTCTGCGCCACTGTCTGCAATCATGGGTGAAGTCAAAGCGGCAAAAAGAATCAATCCTGATGGAACAGCGAAAAAAGAAGTTGTTAAGGTTAAAAATCCTTCGATAACAGTTAAAGACTCACTTGAAAATGAGTTCTGCTATATCAAAGAAGGCACTTACTATGTTGGAATGGATAACGAAATAGTTAACCAAGAAGCCGCTTTCACTATATCTAAGTACCCTGTTACAAAAGAGCAATACTTTACTTTCCTTAAAGAGTACGACGTAGACTATGCTCCGGAAGAGTTTAACACCATGAACAAAGTCTCCCCATACTCAAACTGCCCTGCAGTTATGATCAGCTGGGAAGACGCCAAAAACTATTGTCGTTGGTTACGTGAAAAAACTGGTGACTACTACGCCCTTCCTTCAATCAATGAGTGGGAAATAGCTGCTCGTGGAAAAGACGGACGAGTTTACCCTTGGGGCGATGAAGAAACAAACTCTACTGTTGCCTGTTTCAACGACGGCCTCATGGAACCTCTATCCACCTGTTCTGTTGACTTTTTCGAGAATAATGTCAGTCCATTTGGCTGCGTTGGCATGATCGGTAATGTCATGGAATGGACTCTAGATAGTTTCGATGACGAAAGGGACCCGCACATACTCAAAGGTGGTGGTTGGGTATCTCCAATCGACTTCTGTAACAATGTGACTCCGTGCATGTCTTACCCTCCAACAAAAAGACAAGAGTTCGTTGGCTTTAGATTACTCTTTTTACCAAAAGAACTTTACCAAAAGTATCGAGAAACACTTTTAAAGAATAACTAAAACCGTGGAAACTGCGGACCCTATTCTTCAAAGTTTTCTAAAGTATACAAGTGTCGAAAAGTCATCTTCAAAGCACACTATAAATAGCTACTTCTTGGACATTGCTCAATTTGCGATGTTTACCAAAGAAATAGACTTGAAAGAAAATGCCTACAACTGGCCTGCTGTCGATGCTAACACTGCACTTCTGTACGTCGCACAACTTCAAGAAAAAGAACTATCAAAAGCCTCGATCATGCGCAAAACTTCTGCTATGCGCTCATTCTACAAATATTTACTTAGAGAACAACTCGTTAGCGATAATCCATTCATTGATCTCAAAGGTGCAAAGAAAGAAAAAAAACTACCACAGGTCATTTCGATCAATGACGTCGAAAAGGTTCTAGATGCACCGTTAGATTATTGGACTTCACTTTATGCCCTAGAAAAAGCCTCGAAACAAGCCAGCGGACAATTCTCTGCTCGTAGAGATACTGCATTTTTAGAAATACTCTACAGTGGCGGTTTACGGATAAGCGAAGCCATAAATCTTGACTTCAAAGACATAGATATACTCTCAAAGACCATTAAGATTCTGGGTAAAGGCAACAAACAACGCTACTGCATGCTTGGAGCCCCAGCCATAAAAGCTCTAAAGCGTTACCTAAGACTACGAGAACAACACTGTAAAGTAAGTGAAATACGCACTGGACCTATCTTCATTAATCAAAAAGATGGAAGCCGTATCTCTGCTCGATCAATTCAGAGGAACTTTAAACTCTATGTAGCCCATGCAGGCTTATCCCCAGAGTTAACCCCTCATAAACTAAGGCACTCATTTGCCACCCATTTACTAGATGCTGGAGCCGACCTCAGAAGTGTTCAAGAAATGCTGGGACACTCAAGCCTCTCAACAACCCAGATCTATACACACATCACACCTGAAAGACTTCTTGAGGTCTACAAAAAAGCTCACCCTCATGCTTGAACAGACAGAAGCTGTGAACTAAG
This sequence comes from Lentisphaeraceae bacterium, assembly GCA_021232515.1. GTDB lineage: Bacteria > Verrucomicrobiota > Lentisphaeria > Lentisphaerales > Lentisphaeraceae > JAKVBD01. Next base: position 17,481 of record JAJPOQ010000011.1, on the reverse strand, counting down.
TTCTTTAAAAAAATTCGAGATTATATGACCTGGAACTTCCAAAAACCTAAAAAACACGACTCAACAGATCAAGCTGTTAGCCTTAAGAGCACTGCTCTAAAAGGGAAAAATGTCTGTTTAGGCATATGTGGAAGCATCGCGGCTTACAAAGCTCCAGATATAATCAGAGAGTTGCGGAAGCACGGTGCAACTGTCACTGCCTTTGCATCGCCAGCTGCACTAAACTTTGTTACTGAGATGGCCCTAGAATGGACCTCTACAAACAAACCCGTCACATCTCTTTCTGCAGATGCGGAACATCTTGGTGGTGACAAAAGCTTTGACATCTACCTTTATGCACCAGCATCCTACTCATCTATAAATAAAATGGCTACTGGCATCGCTGATACACCTGTCACTATCTCATTTTCATCAGCTCTTGGTCAACTTGAAGAACAAAGCTGCAAAGTCTTCGTCGCTCCTTGTATGCATGGCACTATGCACAACACCATTCTGAATGAATCAATGAAAAAGCTTGCTCAACTTGGCGTTAGTTTCATGCAACCTCGACAAGAAGATGGCAAAAACAAATTGCCTGAACCTGATGAAATTGTCGAAAACATAATTCAGTCCTTGAAATAATTTAGACTCCTACATCAAATATCATTTTTGATACCCTCTTTCACAAAAGTGACAAATGTGCAATTTTATCATGTAATTTAATTTCACTTTCATGTCATAAATACTTTTTATTTATTCTTGCAGACCATAGAGTTGTGGCACACGAAATACTGAGGATTTTATTGACTATGTTTTTTAGACTGATTAAACTTTTAACTTTTTCTTGCCTAGCCTTAACTCTCAATCTTAGCGTTAATGCCGAAGAAAAAAAAGACAGTCCCAAAAAACAAGTAATCATTGGTTTCAAAAAGAAGACAGATCAACAAGAAATAAAAGCTCTTGAAGAAAAGTTTAATCTAAAAGCAGTCAAACGCTTTAAAAGAATCTCAGCGGCTTGTTATGAAGTAGCAGATGTCTCTGACCTCAAAACATTTATTAAGAAGGTCCAAGAAGAGGACATCGTTCGTTACGCGGAGAGAAACGGAAAAATTTCAAACAAGAAGAAATCTTAATTCCCCTCTCTAGACTCGATCTTATCTAGGATCTTCATCTTCTCTCTAATTCTCTTGCGCTCAGCCTTAATTTTCTTAACAGAAATATATAAGCCAAATACGCCTAAAAACAGAACTGCAAATGCCAAGGCTATATTACCCCAAGCAATCGGAGCTTCATTCGTTTTTTGAGAAAACCACAGAATAGTTAAAATAAACCAGAAGACACTGCCTATAACAGCAAAAGAAGAGAAGATAGCGACAATAGTCTGGATCAAAGTCTTCAGCACTTCCTACTCCCTTTAACTTTAAGCCGGTGAAAAAGTTTGAGTAACCTCAGCACCTTCAGTTGCAAGCATATACCAATTATCCACTTTACTTTCTAAAATCGCAACCGTTGCCGGCGTAAAGTTAACACCGTATCCACCCGAAAAATGAGTTACGAGCTGCGATACGCCTGGATTATGTCCGACAAGCATGACATTTTCATACTCGTCTGGAAGCTTACTTATAACGCCAATCAATGAACGTAAGGTCGCATTGTATATAACGTCTTCAAACTGACAATAGTTGCCTCCCCAATCATAGGCTTTCGCAACCTCAGCAATAGTCATACGAGTACGCTCAGCAGAGCTAACAAGCAGGTAATCTGGCTTAAACTCGTCTTTCAAAAACTGACCCGCTTCAAATGCTTGCTTCTTTCCATGCGGTGAGATTGGCCGAGTTACATCACTATAACCCATTGGCGACTGAGCATGCCTCATTATCACCAAACGCTTCACTAGAAAGGGCGTCCTGCGTTACGTGCGCTCTGACGAACAACTTTCTGTTTTTGTTTTGGTGGTTCTTCAAGGAATAATGCATACCAAGCTTCACCATACTTGGCATTTGAGAATGACTTAGGTTTATCATTCCTCAATCTTTCGATATTTTTCAAGATAACTTCATCAGCAGACTTCTTAGAAGCTTCAGTCAAAACAGAAAGAGCTTCTTCCTGAAAACCACTCTTAATCAACATCCATGCATAAGTGCTGTAAACCATCGCTGACTTATCACCTTTCAAACGACCAACACCTTTACGGAAAACTTTCGTTACTGGCCAATTCTTAAGAGCACCTTTTTCTAAATCTTCTGAATTCTTCAATGAATTCTTTTTATAGAGTCGCGCCATCTTCATAGTCACAACTGAAGGGTCAAACATCCAAACAGAGTCTAGGTACTTATCAACTTGCTCAAAGTTCTTGATTTGATAATTGAGCTGAAAACGCATAGTGTCTATCTGCTTTTCAATAAGGAAGTTCCACTTGTAGTACTTATCTGCACCTTCAAGGTAAGTTAAAGCTTCTTCTGCTGCATCTTTTTGAATCTTATCGACAGTTTTCATGAAGGCAGCTTGGTTGCCTCCTGGACGACTCTGAAAATGGTTAACTTTCTTTTGAACTTCTTCTCCAGCTTTCTGAAGTCTAGTCTGAACTTTCATTATAAGTTCATTCAAAGGTTTCTGAACTTTTTTGTTAATGATAAAAAATGTAACTAAAGTACCAATCAAGCCAAAAATGTAAGATCCCCATGTGCCATCAAGGCCATACATGTAGGCCAAGCCAAAGGCAACACCACCGATCAAAGATATAAAAATAGAAATCATGTCTAAAATTCTTCCAAAATTCTTGTTAAGTCGAAAATCAAGTGCCAATGTAGCCCGCTTTTCTAAGACGTAAAGATTGACAACTACCATATTAACATAGTTTAATAAGGTCGATAAATAAATTTATATATAAGGATACACATCTTGTTAAACAATCTAAAATATCTCGAGATAGACGCAAACAAACTGCTGTCTGAAGATGGTATTTCCTATATATCGAAAAGTCTAAATGAATTAAGCTGTAGTGAAGTCAAACTTTCACCAGAGAAGCCAAGCATAGAGTTTCTCCTAAAAGAACTTTCAAAAGATACCGCTGACTTCTTTTTATGGTCTATTGATAAAGCCATAGAAAACTTACCTGATAGTATGGATTTCTTCTATATAAATGAGATATCTACGGCTGTTATCTTTAAAGCCGGCAACAAGGACATGCAAATAGTCCGAAACTACTTTACGACTCCAGTCGCTTTTGTTGGTGGTGGCCCTGGTAATGACGAGTGGATGACAATCGAAGCTAAAATCATCCTCGACCACTGTGACATAGTTTTCTATGACGCTCTAGTTAATCCACTCATCGTCGCCTCTCTTCATGAAGATGTCGAAAGGTTTTATGTCGGTAAACGCGGCGACTCGACATCTTTTAACCAAGATGAGCTCAATGACTTAATTGCCCTTTACAGCAGAAAAGGCTATAAGGTTGGTCGTCTTAAAGGTGGAGACCCTGGCGTTCTTGGTCGTATCACCGAAGAAATAGACACTCTCACAAAGTACAATCTAAGTTATCAAATAGTTCCAGGTATATCAGCAATGCAGGCGCTTAGTGCCTGTGCGGGACTCTTCCTGACGCAAAGAGGTGTCTGTGACCGTGTCACCCTCACAACGGCAAGAAGTGCTGGTGGGGAAATAAATAATCTCCTGCCATTTAACGAAGCTAGTCTTGTTGTTTACATGGGAATTCTGTCTGCAGACAAGATCTGTAAACAATTACTAGATGCCGGTTACGACGCAGATCTGCCAACGGCTATCTTAGTCAATCTCACTCGTTCAGGCCAAAAGATCATTCATTCAACTCTCGGTAACTTTCCTAAAGAGATAAAAGACAGAAACCTCAGACCTCCAGGATTATTGGTCATAGGTAAAACTGCTGCAAAAGACCTTCATAGAATTCCTGCTTACTCCCCTCTATTAGGAAGAAAAGTTCTATTAATGAATGATTCCGATGAAGGGCTAAGAACTGCAAGACGCATACGTCGTTGGGGTGCAAAGCCAGTCTTTTTAAATCGCTCATTGATCAGTCTAGATGGCAAAAATATCATGCCGGAGTTCGATGACATTATCTTTTTCACACCTCGCGAAACTAGCGATCTTTACGAACTTCTCGAAGGTCCAAAGATCTCCGCTGAGTGTAAAGTTATATCTATCGGTGAAGAAGTCGACTCTGCCTTCAATTGTCTATTTAGAAGAAAAACATCTATCGTTCCAAGCTATAGAGAAGCTGTAGATAAGTTGAGACAAGAACACCTTTCTGAGTATGTAAAGTGATTTTCTACTTGGAAGATGGAACTCCATTTCCTCCAGTCAACCTAGCGAATCCAGATGGCTTGCTCTGCTTTGGTGGTGAACTCTCTACCGAAAGATTGATTGAGGCTTACTCTAGTGGCATCTTCCCTTGGGCTGACGACCCTGTCTTATGGTTCACTCCTGATCCTAGAATGGTAATTGAACTCGAAGACTGGAAACCGTCTAAAAGCCTAAAAAGGACTTTTAATAAAGGCCTATTCACCTTAACTGTCGATCAACACTTTAAGACAGTCATGACGAAGTGTGCAGTCACTAGAGAAAGCACATGGATCTCAGATATATTCTTAGAAAACTATAGCAAGCTTCACGAAATGGGTATCGCTCATAGCTTTGAAGTTCATTATGAAGGGACGCTAGTTGGTGGTCTTTACGGAATTTCTCTAGGCTCGGCTTTTTTTGGTGAATCCATGTTTCATGAAAAAACAGATGCTTCCAAAGTTGCATTTATGCACCTTATTAAGTTCCTTCAGTTCCACAAGTTCACTTTACTCGACTGCCAAATAAACAACTCTCATCTTGTTAGGCTGGGTGGTATAGACATTTCCAGGCCAGAATACATCAAACGACTTAATTGTGCTCTAGAAAGTGAAACAAGAAAAACAAAGTGGCAAGGTCTTGCCGAAGACTATCTCAAAAGCTTAGCTTAAGAGTCAAAAGCGATAATACCGGTGATATTATCTTTTCCTCCACCTTTCAGTGAAGTATAAATCAATTCTTGAAGAGTATCTTGTGGTGAGCCAATTCCTCTTAAAACCCTCTGAAGCTCTTTATGTGGCATAGCACCATAAAGTCCGTCAGTACAGAAAAGGTAGCGGTCATCAACTCTTCTTTTGTGGTGAGAAACATCAACCTGAACATTTGAGCTAGCACCAACACAATTCGAAAGCAAGTGACTTAAAGGGTGGTTTTCAGCTTCTGCTTTACTGAGGTTTCCTAGCTTGACCATCTTGGCAACCCAAGTCTGATCTTCAGTAAGCTGCTTGACTCGTCCACCTCTAAGAAGGTAAGAACGGCTATCGCCTACATGAGCTATTGTGAGCTTACCTGGAACAAACAAACCCGCTGTAACAGTCGTACCCATGGCACGTGAAATCTGGAGTTTGTCATTTATCGCAAAGATCTTCTCGTTGCATTTCTGAATGCACTCAATCATAAGATTTTCAGATTCTTTCAAACGAGACTCAACACTCGATGCCTTATTCCGCCAAATACGACTTAAAGCTTCTGTGGTAAAGTAACTGGCAAGTTCGCCACCTTCGTGACCTCCCATACCATCTGCAACAACCAAAAGTGAGATCTTATCGCCTGGGAGAGAAAGGTATAAATAATCGTCCTCATTATGAGTTCTGACGAGGCCAACATGAGTCCCACCTGCAATCTTCACAGGGTTCAATTGATTCACGCTAGCTGGATTATTTAAGAATCTCTTTATCATATACCTTTTAACCTTAAGGAAACTTTAATACTTCACTTCACAATTTCCCAACCGTCTGAGGCAAATATGCCACTAAAAAAAGTCATCATCGTCATCTGCGTCGAGATTGACAACAATTTTGTCTCCACTTAAGTAGACATTTTTAAGTTTTTCAGCTTTACCGGCTTTGATTTTCTCGTTCTCTACAACGACATACTCCCTAAGAGTTTTTATCATGTCTTCGAGACCTTCTTTCAGCTCAGCAATAACAGGGAAAATAGCTATATCAGTCTTAGGCTTCAACTCTTCAAGAGTTTCTGAGGAAATGTCCTCATCCATCTTATTTGCAACGATAATTGATGGTCTTTTAGTTATACCAGGTTTATAGATCTCAAGCTCAGCTTGAAGACTCTCTAAATCGTCCCAAGGTTTACGTCCATCTGTACAAGCCATATCCAGCACATAAACTAGAACCTTGGTTCTCTCTATATGACGAAGGAAATGGTGACCTAAGCCAACATTCTCGCTTGCACCTTCGACTATACCTGGAATGTCCGCAACAGTCATTCTGGTGTAGTCATCAAACTCTAAAACACCAACCATAGGGTGGAGAGTCGTAAATGGGTAAGGAGCTGTTTTAGGTTGAGCATCAGAAATAGCGGTAAGTAAAGTTGATTTACCAGCATTTGGGTAACCTACTAAACCAGCATCTGCAATGGTTTTTAACTCTAGTAGAAGAGTACGCTCTTCGCCAGGGCCACCAGGAGTTGCTTTACGCGGGGCTTTATTTGTAGACGTGGCAAAACTCTTATTGCCTCGACCACCATTGCCGCCTTGAGCTACTAGTACTTCTGAACCTATCTCATCTAAGTCCGCAACTTCGTAGCAGTCATTTTCTAGATCCATCACCAAAGTTCCTGGAGGAACAAGAACAACCATATCTTCGGCGGTTGCACCTTGTTTATCTGAACCTTGGCCTGGCTCGCCGCTTTTTGCAGTGACATGCTGTTGATATTTTAAATCTACCAAAGAATCACGGCTTTTATCAGCACGCAAGATTACACTGGATCCGTTACCGCCGTTACCGCCGTTCGGTCCACCTTTAGGCATGTATTTTTCACGAAGAAAACTTATACAGCCATTACCGCCGTTACCGGCTTTTACATAGATTTTAATTCTATCAACAAACATATAGATACAAAAAGAGCCTCAAACCAAAGTAGGTCTGAGGCCCAAAATTTGTTAGCTAAGACTAGCTAGCTTCTTCAACGATATTAACTCTACGTCCGCCTTTATCGAAAGCAACTCTGCCGTCAGTAAGTGCGAAAATTGTAAAGTCTTTACCTAGTCCAACGTTCTTACCTGGGTGAAACTTAGTTCCACGCTGACGAACGATGATTGAACCAGCTGATACTAGTTGACCGCCATATCTCTTAACACCGAGCATTTTCGAGTTAGAATCGCGACCATTCTTGATACTACCTTGACCTTTCTTATGTGCCATGATGATCTTCCTTCAAAATTTTCTAAAATATATATGTACAGGATTAACCTGAAAAAAAGCTGCGATAGTATAACCAGATAAGCAGATAAAACAAGACGTTTTTTAAGAAAATACATTTTCTTGCTTTTTTTGATTTTCAGGATTGATTTGCCCTTAAATCAGATTACTATTTGTCCCATCGCTGCTCGGGTGGCGGAATTGGCAGACGCGCACGCTTGAGGGGCGTGTTGGGCAACCAGTGCGGGTTCGACTCCCGCCCCGAGTACTTTTTTCCCTTTCCACCTTCTTCACGATTGATTATCCCCAAAACTCACTTATACATCCTTTATATTATCTATTTATATATTTAGGAACAAAATGAGCTCATATTTTTCACTAGAACCAAACTCTGGTAACTACCTCGAACCTGAAGACGCCCTCAAAATCATCATTAAAAACTTCAAGAACTACCATCTTGACGAAGAAGCTGCTAAAAAAGAAGTTGCTGAAAGACTTAAGTTTTTAAGGGATCTTAACGCCGCCCAAGAGCTAATCGACATATATGAAAACTCAAACCCTATTCGTTGTCTTATATATAATGAAGATAAATCAAGTCATCTAAGCTTCGATATAAACAACAATCAAGGCTTCTTTATCTTTCCTGAGTGTAAAAAAATCGAAGAAATGGGTATGACGCACCTTATCGAAAAACTTGCAGAAAAGGCCGATTATAAAATCTTAGTTGAAAGCGAAGGTTAAGTATAGAGAACTATATAATGTCCTTTTCATAGTTCAGCTAAATACACCAAGGTAAATAGAGACTCTCTTAGAAATTGATTTTGAGACAAAAAGCCTTGGTGTAAAACAAAAGTAGATCTACCACCAAAACCAGCCATTACCACCATTGTATCTTTCTTGAATGCTACTGATTGACCTCAGCTTGGCATGACCATCTACAAACATTGAATTTTGATCGATCTTCTGATTATCTGTATGGTTCGTTCGTGTCCCAAAAGGATTAGTACTAAAAAAGCCACCACTATTACCGTTAAACACAGCATCTGTCACCAATGGTGTGTCGACTGGATTTTCAACACTTCCCAGTTTATCCACCCACTGCATACCACCTGAAAGTGTAGCTCCGCTCATACCTCCACTTGGTCTCTTAAAGTTATAAGTATAGGCTGTAACGTTAAAACCATTCATAAAGTCCCAGGCGCTCTCATTATCATAAGAACTCTGTACGGGGCACCAATAAGCTTGTTGAGGAAGATCGAGCTCTGCTATATTCTTCAAAGATAAAGACCAAGGCCAATTGCCGTTATTGCCGCTTTCATCCCAAAAAATGCGTCCATCATAATTGTCGGAATTAGCCACAAAAGCCTTACCCAACTGACTCGTATTTGACAAACAAACAGCTTTGATAGTTCTCAAGCGTGCGCCAGACAATGATGGCATCAAAATAGATGCAAGGATACCTATGATTGCGACTACCACCAATAACTCTATAAGAGTAAATCTCTTCATCTTAACTCCCTGGAATTTGTATATATACATAAACCTAAGTCCTACATTTCAGTATTTTGGACAGTCAAAAATGAAAGTTCTGAGCATTTTCTCAAAACATCATTTTTACGAGCCAATAACTCAGGACAAATAAATAGGTGGTGGTCATAACATATGAGGAAGGAGGATCTAATCAGGGCACAAAAAAAGCGGGTGATGAGAATCGAACTCACGCAATCTGCTTGGAAGGCAGAGGCTCTACCATTGAGCTACACCCGCGTTTGGTGCTTTCATAATAACTCGAGGAAATGTTCTTTCAATGAGCTTTTGCTAAAAAAGAACAAAAAATATGTGCTTAGCTGAGCTTAAAAGCGCCCTATTCTGTTGTAAGTCTCGTTGTGTGAATTTTTTATAGACTATACACAAGGCTTCCGTACTGTATATAATAGAAACAAATCAGTTCAGTTCTGTATTTTGAGCATGTTTGATTCGAGGGAAAATCATGTAAGGGAAAAGAAAATTACCGATAAAAGCCATGAAGTACATAAGCGATTCATTTTGAATCCAGTTATACTTTTGCTGAAGTCCCCAAGAAACTAAGACAACTAAGCTTGGGTAAATGAGCGAACAAATCACCGATAAACGAAAGGTTTGGGCCGCTCGATGGTTTAATAATTTTCGAGCTAACAGCATCATGGAAAAAATAGATGGAATAAAAAAGGCAAGTGCCGGATTGTTAAAGTCTGTTTTTAAAATCCCAAAAAATGATACAAAATAAAGAAATATAAATAAAAAAACTGCTTTCACTACGATCAATTGTCTATCCTCTTAAGTTACCTGTGGATAACATCCTCAAATAAGGCTCTAATCCTTTTGACAGCTCACCTTTGATATATATACTTAGAACTATAATTTTAGATAAACTACATGCTAAGGTCATTTTAATGAAAATTAAAAAATTTAAAAAACTTCTAGTAGCCAACCGCAGTGAGATCGCCATCCGCGTCTGCCGCGCTGCCCATGAACTTGGCATTAGAACTGTTGCAATATACTCTCACGAAGACAGATTTGCTCTTCACCGTTTCAAAGCTGACGAAGCCTACCAGATCGGCGCAGGCAAAGAACCTGTCAAAGCTTACCTCGACATCGAAGGTATCATCGCTTTAGCTAAAGAAAAAGATATCGATGCCATTCATCCAGGCTATGGCTTCCTTTCTGAAAACGCTAATTTTGCTAAAGCATGTGCTGAAGCTGGTATAACTTTTATCGGTCCAGATGTTGAAATCCTTGGCAACCTCGGTGACAAAACGTCTGCCCGTACCATCGCTGAGAAAGCTGAAGTTCCAATTCTTTCAGGCTGTAACGAAGCACTTCAAGATTATGCTGCTGCCAAAGAACTTTGTAAAGGTCTTGGTTACCCGGTTATCGTTAAGGCTGCTCATGGTGGTGGTGGACGTGGAATGCGTGTTGTTCACAGCGAAAAAGAACTTGAAAACAAGTTTGGTGAAGCTCAGCGTGAGTCTCTTACTGCTTTTGGTTCAGATGAATGTTTTATCGAAAAATTTGTTGAAAAAGCACGTCACATTGAGGTTCAGATCCTTGGTGACAAACACGGCAACATCGTTCACTTATTTGAAAGAGACTGTTCTTTACAGCGCCGACACCAGAAAGTTATCGAGATTGCACCTGCACAAAACCTTAAAGAAGATGTTCGCCAAGGTCTTTGTGATGCAGCCGTAAAAATCTGTAAATCTGTTGGTTACAGTAACGCCGGCACTGTTGAGTTCCTGATGGATACTAAAACAGATAAATTTTACTTCATTGAGATCAACCCTCGTATCCAAGTTGAACACACTGTGACTGAAGTCGTAACTGGTTTTGATCTTGTCAAACGTCAGATCCTTGTGGCTCAAGGTTACGCCCTGAATTCAAAAGAAATAGGTATCCCATCACAAGAAACCGTTCAACTTAAAAGTGTGGCTTTCCAGTGTCGTGTAACTACAGAAGACCCGTCAAACAATTTCATCCCTGACTACGGCCGTATTGAGCATTATCGCTCAGCAGGTGGTATGGGTATTCGACTTGATGCAGGCACTGCTTTTTCTGGTGCTCTAGTAACACCCTACTACGATTCAATGCTGGTCAAGGTAACTGCAACTGGCGTTGACTTCGAAGATGTTTCTAACCGTATGGATCGTGCTCTTGCCGAGTTCCGTATTCGTGGTGTTAAAACAAATATTCCATTTTTAACAAACTTGATCAACAAGAAAGATTTCCGTCAAGGTAAGTGTACAACTCGCTTTATTGATGAAAACCCTGAGCTGTTCCACTTCCCTAAGCGTCGTGACCGTGCGACTAGAATGCTTCGCTACATGGGTGATGTTCTGGTCAATGGCCATCCACTTGTTAAAAAGATGCCGGAAAATGTTTTTCGTCGTTCAGCTCCAGTTCCAACATTTGATAAGCTAAAAGAAGTTCCAAAAGGAACTAGAAGTAGACTTCTTGAAGTTGGTCCTAAGCAATTCTCTAAAGAAATAATGACAGAGAAGAAACTTCTTCTTACTGACACGACTTTCCGTGACGCTCATCAGTCTCTACTTGCTACAAGAATGAGAACTGTTGATATGGTCAACATAACTGAAGCTTATGCTCGTAACCACTCAGACTTTTTCTCACTTGAAATGTGGGGCGGTGCGACATTTGATACTTCTATGAGATTTTTGAAAGAATGTCCTTGGGATCGCCTTCGTCAAATGCGCGAAAAAGCGCCAAACATTCTTTTCCAAATGCTTCTACGTGCATCAAATGGTGTTGGTTATACTAACTATCCAGATAACGTTGTTAAGGCATTCATCAAGCAAGCTGCTGAAAGCGGCATGGACATTTTCCGTGTTTTTGACTCACTTAACTGGGTTACAAACATGAAAGTTGCTATGGACGCTGTTCTTGAAACAGACGCTATCTGTGAAGCTACTGTTTGCTATACTGGTGACATCCTTGATCCTAAGCGCACAAAGTACACTCTTGACTACTATGTGAAGATGGCAAAAGAGCTTGAAGCTCATGGTGCACATATCCTTGCTATCAAAGATATGGCAGGACTACTTAAGCCTTACGCTGCTGAGCAACTTGTTGGTGCTCTTAAGTCTGAACTTAAGATTCCAATTCATCTTCACACTCACGATACCTCTGGCGGTCAGATCGCAACTTTAATCAAAGCTGCTGAAGCTGGTGTCGATATTGTTGATGCTGCGATGGGACCACTCTCTGGTCTAACTTCACAAGCAAACTTAAATACTCTAGTTGAAATGATGCGCTTCCAAGAAAGAGATACTGGCATGGACTTCCACGCTCTAGGTTCTCTATCTGCATACTGGGAAGTTGTCAGAGAGTACTACTCTCCATTTGAGTCTATTCAGAAGTCTAGTACTGCTGAAGTTTACCACCACGAAATGCCTGGTGGCCAGTACACTAACTTATTCCAGCAAGCCAACTCCATGGGACTTGGTCACCGCTGGCACGAAATCACCCAATCATATGCTGAAGTCAATCAGCTGTTTGGCGATATCGTAAAAGTTACTCCTTCATCTAAAGTTGTTGGTGACTTAACTCTATTCCTCGTAACTAATGATCTTAAAGCCAGAGACGTAATCGATGGCTCAAGAGAGATTTCTTACCCGACTTCAGTTATGGAGTTCTTCCAAGGCCGTCTAGGTCAACCTACTGGTGGTTTCCCTGCCGATGTTCAGGATAAGATTCTACGTGGTGCAGATGCGTCTACAGACAGACCTGGTGCACACCTTGAACCAGTTGATCTTGAAGCTACTAAAGAAGAAGTTGAGAAGAAAGTTTCTCGTCAGATCTCTAACGAAGAGTTGATGTCATACCTTATGTACCCTGAGGTTTTCAGTGAGTATGCTGTTCACCATAAGAACTATGGTAATATCTCAATGATTCCAACTCATGTTAACTTCTACGGCTTACCAATTGGCGAAGAAGTGGCAATTGACATTGAAGAAGGTAAAACACTCATCATCAAGGTTATCGCTATCAGTGAACCAAATGATGAAGGTAACTGTAAGGTCTTCTTCGAACTGAATGGTCAACCACGTGACGTCGTTGTTCCAAATAAGAAAATTGCAGCATCTGTAGCAGTTCGTCCTCAAGCTGATGAAACTAACGTTAATCACGTAGGCGCACCGATGCCAGGTATGATTGTTAAATGCATGATTGCTCCTGGTGACAAAGTTGAGAAGAACGATCCTCTACTCACTATGGAAGCTATGAAGATGGAAACAACTATCTATGCTGAACAGGATGGCGAGATCGCTGAAGTAACTGTTAAAGCTGGTGAAAATGTTAAAACTAAAGATCTACTTATCGTTCTCAAATAAGTAAATCTCTTTAAAAGTTTAAAGGCGACACTGAATTATTCAGTGTCGCCTTTTTTATTGGCTATTTTCAAGATAATGAAAGAATTGCCTCAAGGTAAAAAATGCATCTCTCATTTTGCCCCAAATATCACAAATTCGGATACAACCTTCTCCACCCAAAAGCTTAGACTCCGCTAATTCAATACTGATCTACAGGTTAAAGAATAAAAAATCAATTTTACCAAATATTACAATAATATTTCCTATTTTGAAATTTCTTTAAGGTCCATTGTATATATCTAGCTTCGAGAATGGTTCTATTGTGTGTAATGAAGTTATCGCGGTACCCCAAAGTGCCAACATAGTTTAATAATTAAGTCCTTTGCAGAGAGTGCCATAAATCCTGTTAAGACTAATCGTGTTATGAATTGAGAGAAATATATGATCAAACGTTTTCTGAAAAGAAATATAGCCCTAAGTATGACTGCATTACTATGTGCAACGACATCGCAAGGCTTTAGTCAAACCAATGAAGAACTTGCCAATAGTGACAAGTACAAAAAACATAACCAATACGACCTTACTTTAGACGATCGCTTTGAGACCACTTTGTTTGCGGCTCCTCCTTTTGTTGAGTATGTCACAGCCGTTTCGGCTGATATAGACGGAACTGTTTACGTTTCAGTTGACCCAAATGGCAGCCTCGGTCACATCAAAGGTATCGGCCATGTCATGACGGCTAAAGATAATGATGGCGATGGCAAAGCTGACGAATACAAAAAGTTTATCCCACATGTTTCAAGTCCTCGCGGTGGTCATATAGTCGCTGGTACTTACTACCTACTTCACCCTCCATTTTTAACAGCTTATACAGATACCAACGGCGATGGCGTTGCTGATCAAGAGAAAAGACTTGCGACAGGTTTCGGTGGTGGTATAGAACACCCAAGAGGTGCAGACCATACTACAAATGGTGCTAGAATGGGCATCGACGGCTGGCTATATATTTCCGTAGGTGATTTTGGTATGACCGACGCCAAAGGTACAGATGGTGCAGTTGTTCGCCAACACGGTGGTGGAGTTGCTCGTATACGTCCAGATGGAAGTGAACTTGAGGTTTACGTGTACAATACTCGAAACCAATTCGATGTGGCTATAAGCCCTACTCTTGAACTCTTTACTCGCGATAACACAAACGACGGCAAAGGTTGGAACCTTAGAATCCACCATCAAGTTGCAGAGTCTGACATGGGTTACCCAAGACTTTATCAAAACTTCCCAGATGAACACCTAACCTCACTAGCCGACTACGGCGGTGGTTCTGGCATGGGTTGTCTATTTCTTGATGAACCAGGCTTTCCAAAAGACCTAAACAACAAACTCTATACTTGTGACTGGACTTCTGGTAAAGTTTTTAAATTCGACATGAAACAGAACGATGCAACTTATACCGTTGAACAAAAAGTTTTGACGAATATGAAAAGTGCCAATGACATCGATGTCGATGGTCAATCAAACCTCTACTTGGCAGACTGGAAAGGTGGACGTTTCGCATTTGGCGGAAAAGGCGTCCCTGTTAGTCGTATCCATATGGCGAAACTAAAAGGCTATAAAGCTCCTGCAGTGCCAAACTTAAAAAGTGCTAAAGAAGCTGAACTCATCAAACACTTGAGTGGTAACAGTGCTTCTATTCGTCTACAAGCACAGCAATATTTAATTCAAAAAGGCATATCTGCCGACGGCATAAAAAGCCTAGAGAAAATTGCTAGTGATAAAACTGCTCACCTACACGCTCGTATTGCCGTTCTATTTACGCTCAAACAAGCACAAGGTCAAAAGTCTCACGCACTTTGCAAGACTCTTTTAGAAGAGCCTGCTATGCGCATCTATGCGATGAAAGCTCTTACTGATAGAAAGACTCAGCTAAGTGATCTATCTCCAGAGCTTTTCTCGAAGTACTTAAACGACTCAAACCCAAAAGTACGCTTACAAGCTACCGTCAGCTTGAGACGTTTAAATAAGTTTTCAGCCAAGTCTACATCCGCACTTATCGATATGGCAGCTAACTCTTGGAATGAAAAGAGTGTTGGCAAGCTAGGTTCCATGGCCTTGCCTCACCTTGCTTCTAGAGCTTTAACAGGAATTGGATCGACTCACCCAGAAGCGCAAACACTGTTCATCCAAAAGTTTAAATCAGGTAATTACAAAACTCAGAAAGCCTTGTCTTACGCTATGAAGAATATTCACAGTCCTAAGATGATCAAAGCTTTACTCGCTGAGTTAGCAAATGTCCAACTTAAAGATGACAGCCGCCTCCTTATCTTAGACATACTTGCCAGACTCAGTCACCAAGAAGGTGAATGGGACCTCAAAGACTGGTGGGGAACTCGTCCACGTGACAATGGTCCATACTACAATGGCGTCGAGTGGGAATTCACCAAACCGATCATCTCTGCTATCGAAAAGAACTTCACTAAGTTCGGTGCTGCTTCACAAATGAAAGTTCTAGACTTAGTTGCTAAAAACCAAATTGATCCTTCAACGTTAAAACTTGAGGGTGTTGATACTCTTTTCTCCGCTTTAGAAGCCGATACCCCAAATTCGCAGCACATAGTTACACTGAAAAGTGCTGCTAACGACAAAAATCGACCTTGGAATGTACGAGAAAAAGCTGGGAAAAAACTTTTTGAGTTCCAAAGCTGGGAAGACCCTGCTGCCATCACGTACAAAAAAGTTAAAAGAAAAAATGGCAAAAAGCAGCCTCCATTAAAAATCGTTAACAAAGAAAAGATCGCCGCTGCCGGTAAAGTGCGAGCCATTGCTGTTAAAGCTCTCTTAGAAGTTCTTTCTCAGTGGCAAACAGAACTAAGCTCTATACCTGCGAAGTCTGAAAGTCGTGATGTTCTCGAAGCGCTCGTCCATGACTACTGGACATCGCCAATAAAGATAAAAGAAGACCTTCCTGTTTTAGCCAAAATTGCCAATGAAGTAAATGACACTTCAGCTACTCTTGCTTGGAAGAAAATCCTCTTTGCCTTCTATCGACCAATCGGTGAAAAGATCTTCACTGCTGACAAAATAATTGATAGCAATGACGGACTTCACAATGCAGGCTTCTACAAAGCCATCGCCGAAATGTACATCCTCGATCCAAAGTTTATCGATAAAGCAAAAGCTAACTTAAACTGGGATCATCAAGGAACACGTGAAGGTGCAAAAGCGGTACTAGATATGCACGCAGCAAATAAAGCTCTTGCAAAAAACAGTGTCAACGCTCAGCAAGTTATGATAGCCGGCATGGACAAAGCCGCAGAATACGCCATGAAAAACAAAGGCGATGTAAAGCTGGGTAAGGCCCTCTTCGATAGACAAGGTTGTATCACTTGTCACGCTGTGAACAATGCGGCTATTCAAAAAGGTCCTTTCATGGGAACTGCAGGAAGTCAGTTTACTCGAGAGTTTCTTATCGAGTCAATCTTAAATCCATCCAAAGCCATCGCTCAAGGCTTCCCAACTTACATGTTAACTCCAAAGCCTGGCAAAGGCAGTCAATCACTTGGTTTCTTAGTTGATGAAGACAACACCAACTACATCTTGATGAATATTGCCGGACACTACCAAACAGTTGTTAAAGAGTTTCTAGCTAAAAAAGAAATAGTCCAAAGCTCACAGATGCCTCCTGGACTGGCTTACACTCTAAGTCTTCATGAGTTCACTTCACTTATTGAGTACCTAAGCTCTAAAAAATAAGTCTGTAAGTATTTAAATAACTAAGCCTCTTTATTTCGGTAAAGAGGCTTTTTTTGTACCCACACAAAGGTCTTATTCGTTATCCTCTCGTCCTAAATCACGAAAGGTAATTCAACAAAATCATCTTCTTTTCCTAAAAAGCTGTCACACCCCATTCTTCTCGAGACAATAATATATGTAAAATGAACAGAAGTAGAGGTAGTGATACATGCATGGCTTAAAGATAATTAATTCACAGCACTCCCGTATCATGACTCAATGCGAACATTGTCAGCATGTTATGAAAACCACGGCAGATACACTCTACTATCTCGTCGAGTGCCCTCGTTGCTTCAAAGACTTTGTCGTGAGAAGATTTCAAGAAGTTGAAAGTCGAGCAAAGGTACAAGTTCAAAAAGTCCGTGAAAACATCAGTTATCATACACCTCATCAAGACGAAGTATTTATAAAGACAATCTATAATCTTTCTTGGCCGATATATAAAACTGCGATTGGACTGTAAGCGTCAATTCTAGGGCATCTTCATCTTAAGCATAGTCATCCTATACTTGTTTTGTTTATTAAAAATAAGGCATATGATGAAGTTCAACAATAAGCAAGAACAGTATGAGTGGTGGACTAAGGCCATCGGAAAAATT
>JAJPOQ010000052.1 GCA_021232515.1 Lentisphaeraceae bacterium | reverse complement strand
AGTCCTATAACTCAATTCATACTATTCAATTATCAAAAATCTTTACTCTCAAACTGGCCCCTTATGGCCGGTTCGTTCCGTGCTGTATCAGCGACGGGCCATTAGATTATCCCCAATCTCATTTTCCGCAAACCTCTTTTTTACTTTTTTGGGACTTTTTTAAAGGAAATATTAACCAATATCCATAAGTCATTGTTTGATAAGCAACTTATGGAATCCGTCATTAAATGAACTTTAGTAAACCAGAACTCCACTCAGCAATTTTCTTGTGTATTACGCACTTTAGACCAAATTTATCAAAAGCTGCAAGCACGTCATCAAATTGCTTATGGAGTATTCCGGAGAGTACTAAGTGTGACTTTGGACTCTTTGTTAGCGCATTAACGATCTTCTCTGCATTCGCGATCAAAACAGGCGCTAGGATATTTGCGATCACTAAATCATAGGTTTTATCAGTTTCGAACTTAGATAGGTCTTGTTCAAATATCTCAACTTCTGGGTGCCCTAATAATGTAAGGTTCTCTTTTGAGATCTTTACAGCATCGGAATCATAATCAAAAGCCACTATATCTTTATAGCCTAGTTTAAATGCTGCCATAGAGAGTATACCTGATCCACAACCCATATCTATAAGGGTTTTCTCATTTAAATCCCCAGCTAGTTCATCTATAAACTCTAAGCAGGCTCTAGTTGTTCCATGATTACCTGTACCGAAACTCATACCCGGATCAATATTTATTACTACTTGTCCAGGCTTTGAAGAATACTCTTCCCAGGATGGCTTAATAATGAGCCTCTCAGATACTTCAATAACATGAAAGAAGCTTTTCCAAGTCTCTGTCCAATCTTCTTTCTTGATTTCGTGTTTAAAGATTTCCATTTTAGAAAGATCAAGAGCGAAGATTTCTTCCCAAGAAGCTATTGCGTCCTGAACCTTTGAAAGTACTTGATCACACTCTTCTTGTGTTTCGTAGTAAAGGTTCATTCTAGCAATGTCATCGTCACTATCAAAATAAGAAGTTGGAAATAATTCTATACTTGGTAGCATTTCTTCAATAATAGTACCTGAAGTTGCATCTGTACTTATAACTATAGAGTGTAAAATTTCTGACATGAGTTATTAACCGTATTATTCATTAATCTGCCTAATAGATGTAGCAATATTATAAAGAATCAAGGCGACTAGATTATTCGCATATTTTTCATGCTGAAATGATTTCTCTAGTTATTCTTATTTTTAGCCTTGAAGAAAAGTCATTCTTTCTCTATTATACCGTCCAAATTATGCGGAAAGGTGGCTGAGTGGTTGAAGGTGCTCGCCTGGAAAGCGAGTGAAGGGGCAACTCTTCCGAGGGTTCGAATCCCTCCCTTTCCGCCAATTTATTTCTTCCTGAGCTGATTCCCAGTTCGCAAATATTTCTCTTTCGGCTATACTAAGCGAAATTAAATTTTGCGTCAATACATTTGGATCTCATCAATGAAGCTTACGGTTTTTACAATACTTTCCTTTCTTTTCATATTATCTGCCAGTTCATATGAGCTTGGAACTCAAGATTATAAAATAAACGCTGATACTACTAGAAATTTTATAGATGAAAATAAAGTGGAACTTGAAGGGAATGTTTCCGTAATTTATCAAGACAGTATTTTTTATTGCGATCGACTTGTTTATAACACTAAGACAAAAGATTTTACAGCTACTGGAAATATAAAAATACTTGGCCAAGCAACTGATTTTCGCACAAATGAAATAGTTGGCAATCTTGAAACTAAACTTATTCAAACAGGTCACCACCATATAACTGCTGGCCCATGGTTTATTATTGGCCAAGAAGCTCAAAGCCTTCCAGATAAGTCCACTGAAAGCAAGAATATTCGCTGTACAACGTGTAATCAACATCACGATCCACACTGGCATATCACTGGTAGTGAAGTTAATCGTTTTGAAAATGGTTCTTTCGAGATCTATAACCCTGTCGTATGGTTCAGTGGAGTACCAATTCTCTGGCTTCCATATATGCAAAGCGATATACAAGCAAATGATGGTTTCTTGACAGTGAGACCAGGCCATGACTCTGATTGGGGCTCTTTCTTGTTGGTTTCAACTAAATACAAAGTTTCCGATTATGTAACTTTGGAACCCATGATTGATTATAGATCCAGAAAAGGCCTTGGTGGCGGCCTAAGAACAAACATTAATACAGACAATTCATCTACTGAAATATTATTATATGGAACACAGGATAGTGATCCCGACGAAGATGGTGACACGGGTTTCTACCGCAGATTTGCGGTAGAAAATGAACGGTATCGACTATATGCAACTCATAGAAGTTCATTTTTTGATGATCGTTTAACAATTCATGCTAAAGTCGATAAAATAAGTGACTATGATATGCTTGAGGACTTTTTTCAAAATGATCATCACTTCAGGCACCAGCAATCGAGCAGCTATGCAGATTTGGAATGGGCAGAAGAAGACTACAGTACGTCCTTATATTTCAGACCGAGATTCAATGATTTTTATTCAGTTGTAGAACGTTCTCCAGAATGGCGTTTTGATCTGCCAAGACTAAAAGTTGCTGAGGATCTATACTTCACATCTAAAAACTCGATTGCCCAACTTGAAGCCAAATGGTCTGAATTCGACCAACCTCTTATAGCTCCCGCAATAACCAATGAAGACTATAATTCTCTAAGGGCAGACTCACTAAATATGTTACATTATCAAGGTAAAATTGGCAACTGGTTAAATCTCATCCCTAGAGCTGGCCTACGGTTCACTTACTATTCTAATTCATCTAAAAATGACATAACTAGTGATGATCTATCCGCATTAATCCAAGCTGCCAATCCTGAAAGAGCTCCTACTTTTGCTGTTAATAATTATGACGATGATGGAGATAGTCTATTTCGTGTCCTCGGTGAAATTGGTTTTGAGGCTAATTTTAAGATGTACAACACTGATCATGAATATAAGAGTGACTTTTGGGAAATTGACGGCTTAAGGCACATAATCATGCCTTTTGTTAATTGGAACTACATTCCATTCTCAACTGAAGATAGAGATAACATATATTTCTTTGATGAAATAGATCGAATTTCTGAACAAAATTTTGTCAGAACAGGAGTAGAACAACGCTGGCAAACTAGGCGTGAAGGTAGAATCCATACCTTATTGAGAGTTGAAAACTACGTTGACTTTCACATAAATTCTGAAGAAGGTCGCGATGGTTTGGGTGACTTTGGTACACAAGTTGAATGGCGTCCATTTGATAACTTTTCTATGAATACTGACTTACTTGTAGATTTAGATGAAATGGATCTAAACGTTTTCAGAACTTCCATGAATTATAGGATTACAGATTCTCTACTTGCTACACTTGGATACTTCTACAGAAGCGACTATACATCTAGAGACCTTTATTCAAATGGTTCAACGATTAGTAACTCAGTTGTAAGTAACAGTTTTGCTACCACATACACTGAATCTCACACGGTCAACGCACGATTAACGTATGTTATAACTCCTAAAAACCTTGTAACTGGAACAGTAACTTACGATTTGCAAAATCAAGAGTGGGTTGATTCCTCTATCGAGTTTCAACATAGATTACACTGCTGGACAGTAAGTGTCCTAGCTGGCAAAGACTACGAGGACGATGTTAGGTTCATGCTGATGTTCTACCTAAACTCATTCCCTAGCTTATCAATTGGGGGTGGAGCTGGCGGTGGCAACCAAAGCGACTAAATTAAATTCGACGAAGCATAATTTTAGATAGGCCCATCTCGATAGTAAGCTCATTCCCAGAAATTATGTAACGCCATTCCAAGCCTTTAATTTGCTCTTTATGCTTTGGATTGTACCAAATAAAACTTTTAGGGTTTCTCTTCAGCTCAGCTTTAATAGAAGGTAAAATATAACCTTTCTTCTCGAGAGACACTCTTATAGTTTTTGTGTAAGTTGCTCCTTTATCACCAAAAGCTGTCATCTTCATATACGTCAATTTAGTCTTAGCATAAGCCGTAAAGTTTAAGACTATTTTCTTTGGCGGGGACTTCTCTTTTGAACGAATTATATAAGACTCCCACTTCCCATGTAATGAAAGGCGATCATCTTTTACCTTTTCTTTCTCTTTACACGAAAGACTGAATAAAATAAATAATGTAAATAATATTCTCATAGTTCTATGAACTCATTTTAAGTGCCAACATTTTCGTGACCATACTTTAAGAAAAAATTGTACTCAAAGTTCACATCACTTACTGTATAAGAATACACATAGTGAGAGACGATGCACGTTACATTTCATAACACAGTTCAAACCCAAATAATACAACCAAATCAAAATTTTGATTTGAGCCAAGCCATCTTAGACTTTAGTTCGCTCAATACACATGAACTGCCCAAAACCTCAAGTATTGAAGAGATAACCCCTGCCTCTAGAGAGCAAAGAAATATTCTTCAAAGATTTCTAAACCTTCAAGATGCTGCAAGCACACTCTCTCAACATCTAAAAACCAATGGAAGTTCATTGACTGGTTCTCTTGCGATGGATAGCTCCGAAGAATCTCTTGAATTAGAAACTGATGATGAAGATAACTTACTTTCAGCTACTACTGCCTTAAGTGACATTCAAACAGGTAGTTTCTCTATAAATGGGACAACCTTTCAAGTCGACACATCGTCAGAATCACTAAGCGAGATACTTACAAAAATCAATAATGAAGAAGTAGGTGTTGAAATAAGTTATGATCCTGCAGAACAAACTGTCACGGTTGAATCCCTCAGTAAAAACTCAATGCTATTAGAAAATGGTAGTAGTAACTTTTTTTCTGCCTTAGGCCTACACGAAGGAATGCTTTCTGGTGACAGCCAAAATAATGAAGAAAGTATAGCAATAGACTCTCAGACTCAGCTGCATTTCAATCGTTTTACATCCCGTTTCAATAGATTAATGAGCAGCGACTTTAAAATTGCTGATCAGCAAGAACTTCAAAAAGCAATGGTCTCTTTGACTCAGAATTCTTTAAATCAGTTTATCAATACTGAGTTTATATCGGGCAATCTCCGTCTAGAATCAAATGTCACAATGAATCTAAACTCACAAAGGGCTCAATTCCTCAACTCGAGTATTTCATTTGAGGAACAAGATGACCCAAACAGTTTTTTAAACTTTCTTAACTCAAGTAACGGCTTGATAAGCCAACTTGCGTCTTTGCACAGCAACAAAAATAATTTAGAAAAGCCTATGCCTTTTGCAAATAATAAAAATGCTTTCATTATCTCTACTCAAATCTAACCCTCTCTCATAAATAACTAGCTCTGATCACCACTCTCCCCTTATAATCAACCGAATTCAAAGCTAATATTGCAAAACACCGTGCTTTGCCTTAAGTTTTGATCTTCAAAAGTCGATAGGAATGTGCATGAAAAATATTTGTCTAATTTTACTATTTTTACTAGCTTCAGCTTTTGCTGATGGGCCAAAAGATAATCAACCAGAAAATGTCAGGCAAATACCTAAAGAAGGCATAAAACTTTCTGAAGAGCAAAAACTAAAAATCTCCAATAAGCTAAGTCATCTAAAAAGTAAGCTCATCGCCATCCAAGCATCAACAGATCAACGTCTTAATCAATTACTACCAGATGTCGAAATCTTCTATAAAGCTGTCCACTATTGTCTAAACCACAATGAATTCCTCTTTGAAAAAGAAATAGCTTGGGCAGATGAAATTCTCGACAAAGGACTCGAAAGAGCAAATAACCTTCTTAAAGGAAAAGCACCTTGGCTTACCCAAAAAGGCTATATTGTCCGTGGTTTTAGATCCAAAATTGATCAATCGGTTCAACCTTATGGATTAATCATACCTCAAAGCTATGAAATAAACGGCAGCAAAAATCACCGCCTTGATATATGGCTTCATGGCCGAGGAGAAAAGCAGCTCGAACTTGGTTTTATTCGCGCAAGAATGGGTAAAGCTAAAGATAAGTTTCAATCTAAAGATACAATCATGCTTCATCCTTACGGACGTTACTCAAATGCATTTAAGTTTGCTGGTGAAATCGATGTTTTTGAAGCTCTTGAGCACGCCAAGAAATGGTACCGAGTCGATGAAGACCGCATTGCTAATCGAGGCTTTTCGATGGGCGGCGCTGGCTGCTGGCAACTCGCCGTCCACTATGCAGACCAATGGTTCGCTTCAAACCCTGGAGCTGGATTCTCTGAGACTCCTGAGTTTTTAAAACACTTTCAAAAACAAGACTTAAAGCCAACTTGGTATGAGAAAGTCCTCTGGCGCTGGTACGATTGCCCAGACTACTCTGCAAATCTTAAGCAATCTCCTACCATCGCTTATAGTGGTGAAGATGACATCCAAATACAAGCAGCTCAAATGATGGAACAAGGCTTTGCAAATGAAGGCATGACTTTACGCCACATCATAGGTCCGAAAACCAAACATAAGTATCACCCGGACTCTGCAAAAACTGTTGAAAATTGGTTACATAAACAAGCCATAAACGGCAGAAACACGCTCCCTCTTGAAATAGACTTTGTCACCTTTACGCTAAAGTATAATAAGATGCATTGGCTCACAATCGATAGATTGACTCAGCACTTTGAGAAATCTAGAATTACCGCAAAAGTCAAGCCACAAGAAATCCACTTCAAGACTCAAAACATCAATTCTTTTCACATCAACTTTGAAGAGAGAAATGCACCTTTTCATACTGGACATAAAGTTACATTCATCATAGATAATCAAAAGTTAGAAGATCTAATTGGCCCAAGAACTAATAAAAAATATAAAATTCACTTCACGTCAATAGATGGTAAATGGAGCTTCGGGAGTCCTGTGGCACAACTAGCTAAAAAGAAAGACCTTCAAGGTCCTATTGATGACGCTTTTATGAATAGGTTTATCTTTGTAAAACCAACAGGGACTTCACAAAATCAAAAATTCCAGAAATGGTCTGAGTCTGAACTGCAAAGAGCTATCAAACATTGGCGTCAACATTTTCGAGGAGATGCCATCGTCAAAACAGACACTGAAATTACTGAAAAAGATATTCAACAATCAAACCTAATCCTTTGGGGAGATACAGATAGCAATGCTGTTATCCGACAACTACAGAGCCGGCTGCCAATCAAGTGGAACGAAGACCAAATAACAACCAATAAAAAGTCTTACTCCAGCAACAATCATGCATTAGTCATGATCTACCCAAACCCACTTAACCCACAAAAGTATATAGTTTTAAATAGTAGCTTCACTTTTAGAGAATTTGCCTATCTTAATAATGCTCGACAAGTGCCAATGCTACCTGACTGGGCGATTATAAATCTCGATACAAAACCTGGCTTTGTCTGGCCCGGGAAAGTTGCCGATGCAAATTTCTTTGATGAATCTTGGCAATTGAAAAAATAATTACATGAA
The DNA here is from genome assembly GCA_021232515.1 of Lentisphaeraceae bacterium. Classification (GTDB taxonomy): domain Bacteria; phylum Verrucomicrobiota; class Lentisphaeria; order Lentisphaerales; family Lentisphaeraceae; genus JAKVBD01. Next base: position 153 of record JAJPOQ010000052.1, on the reverse strand, counting down.
GAAACTCTTTGCCCTTATTTTTATCCCGGGCTTAATCATGGCTCTCATCTTTGTTGTCTTAGGTGACAACTTTGAAAGTGCATGGAGCAATGAACAATTTATAAGTAAATATGGAAAAGCTGACAATGCTTGGGCCTACGCTGTAGCTCTGAT
>JAJPOQ010000167.1 GCA_021232515.1 Lentisphaeraceae bacterium | reverse complement strand
ATCGAGATCATAAGTCCAAGCACCGGAGTCAGTCATGTGGAGTGTCCCGAGAGTTCCAGAGTAGTTAGTATTTGAGAAGTGAGCTTGGCCGGAATCGACATCAGAGACAGCCAATTGACCAGAGGTTTGACCTTGTTTGTCTTCGGTGACTTGACCGGTTGATGTGCCAGCAATTTGAGCGACGTCATTTGTCCCATTGATGTTTATGGTAATCTGATGTGTTGTACCGTCAGCAGACTTTATGTTTATGGTATCGGTTGCGGCTTGATTGAGTCCTAACGCTTGTACCTTTGGATTCTTATTATCGAGATCATAGGTCCACGAGCCGGAGTCGGTCATATGCAATGTACCGAGCGCCCCAGTGTAGTCAGTATTTGAGAAGCGAGCTTGTCCGGAATCGACATCAGAGATAGTTAGCGTTCCAGATGTATGGACTTGTTTGTCTTCGGTGACTTGACCGGTTGATGTACCGGCGATTTGAGCGACGTCATTTGTCCCATTGATGTTTATGGTAATTTGATGAGCTGTACCGTCAGCAGACTTTACGGTGATGGTATCGGTTGCGGCTTGATTGAGTCCTAAAGCTTGTACCTTTGGATTATTATTGTCGAGATTATAAGTCCAAGTCCCAGAATCGGTCATGTGGAGTGTCCCTAGAGATCCAGTATAATCAGTATTTGAGAAGCGAGCTTGTCCGGAATCGACATCTGTAATGGTCAATTGACCTGTAGTATGAAGAGTGGTTTCTTCAGTGACATTCCCTAGGTCTGTACCAGCAATTTGTGCAGTATCGTTCTTGCCTGATATATCAATTGTTAGCGGAATCGATTTACCATCAGTAGAATGTACAGAAAAGTGCTCTTGAACTTGTTGACCTTCAATTAGAGCTTGGACAGAGTTTGATGAATTATCAATTTGATAAGTCCAATGACCATTTTTTGAGACTGTTAGAGTTCCATAAGTTCCGTGAAGTGATGAACCTTGAAAGGTCGGTGCAGTAGCTGAAGGAGCTAGATGACTGGTATGAATTTGTAAATTACCTTGAACAGATTGTGTACTGTCTTCTACGGTTTGCCCATGAGTTGTTCCTGAAAGGCTAGATACCGCAGGACCTAAGTTTTGATTGTTTGGCCCAGACTGAAGGTTGGTATTTCCATTATAAGCATTGTAAGGGTGCAGCATTGGCGAGCCAGTGCCTGGATTTGAAGAACCTATATGGTAAGTTTTTGTTTGGATATTTGTATAAGTATTATGAGATGAATCGGAGCCACTAAGGGTTTCGGTGTCGAACTCATGAGCAACTGTATCAATAGTAGAAGGGACTGAGATATTTATAATATTATCAATATCGACTTTTGGAGGAAGAATGAGTGTAAAATCGGCTAAATCTTCTATTGATAAATACACGGAACCGTCGGGTTTAGGTTCAGCACCATCAACATGTGCACCTTCTGGTAAACCACCAACTACGACTTCTTTAATTGTTGGGTCATCTGGAAGGCTAAAATGAAGAACGAACTTTTCATTATCTTCACCGATAACTTTAACTGGCAGTTCAACTTGTTTGCTAGTTGAATCGACTTCCGCTTGCTCTAGTTTTTCCTCGAGAGGGCGATAGTCAGTATTTTGGTTATTATCCGCTTTAGTCAGTTTATCGTCGAGGGGGCGATACTGTTCGTTGTTATTTTCTTCAGTCATCATAGCCTCCTTATCTTTCGTGTAAACTACTTTCGAGAGTAGTATAAATGGGTTTTAGTAAGTATTGGAAAACTGTTTTGTCACCAGTGATGATGTCTACTTCGGAAGTCATGCCGGGCAACAATTGATGTTCGTGCATTTTACCAAGAAAGTTTTGTTTGGGTTTTACCCAGCCCTTATAGAAGAGGCCTCCACGATCGTCTGAAAAAGTGGTTGGCGATATACGGGTTATTTCACCTTCAATAGAGCCGTAACGAGAAAAATCGTAGGTGTCCAGTTTCACTTGTGTGGCTTGTCCCAGCTTTATAAAACCTATATCTTTAGGTGAGATTTTTATTTCGATATTATAGCCAGTGTTGATAGGTACTATTTCTGCAACGACGCCACCAGGTGGGATGACAGAACCAATTGAGTTTCTTGGTAGGCTTTTAATTATACCAGCAATTGGTGACTTGAGGATATTTTTATCTAAATTTGAAGTCGACTCTTTTATTTGCTCTGCTACTTCGGCTAAATCGACAAGGACTTGACTGCGAAGTTGGAGCGCTTCAGAAAAGTATGAACGCTTAATTTTATCAATATTAGCTTCGACGCTGTTGAGCTTTTTGACTATGTTTTTACGGTTGTTTTGTGCGGTGATTAAGCGGTTACTTACTTCAGCTTCTTGTTTTCGGGCATTGAGAATTTCTAATTTTGAAACAGACTCAGATTTCTCTAAATCTTCATACATTTTAAGAATCTGCTTATCAGCGGCAGCTTGGCGTCTGAGTGCAGGCAATTCACGATCAATACCATTGATTTCTTCTTGTAGTTGCTCAGAGTTCTTCATTTCTACTGCAACTGCAGAAAATAGCGCTTTATTTCGACCTATTAATTCTTCTTTTTCTTCCTCAATTAAATGATGGTATTTTTTAGGGAGATGAGAAAAGTCAGCCTCCCTTTCTTGTACAAAAGCTTTTAATAATTCAGACTTTATCTGCAAGCCAAGTTGCTTGGTATTTAGCCGATTAAGTTCGGTTGACGCATGTACAGGGTCAAAGGCGATTAGAGTTTGCCCTTCTTTAACTATGTCGCCTTCCTGGATATAGAGTTTGGTTATTTGGCCGCCATCCAAACTTTGGATTATTTGAATGTCACCAACAGGGATAACCTGCCCATGAGTTTTAGTGACCTCATCGATTGATGTGGTTATAGCCCAAAAAATACCAGTGCTAATAAAAATGGTAATGAGAAATATGACTGTAATAATAGACTTTTTATTTGAACTTAAATGAGTCAGAGAAGAGTCATTATAAACCGTTGAAGGTTGATTCTTTGCGAGTTCTAAAATCTCTTGATATTGGTTTTTTTTCATGATGAAGCCTCAGCTTTTTTTTCAATGGGGCCGAAGTGAGCGACGGCACCTTTATCGAGAATGAGCGCGGAATCTGCTAGTTGCATGAGATCTGCACAGAGAGTGGTGTAAAAAACAGTCTTTTTTCCATGGAAATGGTCTAGTAGATAGACGAAAAGATCTTTTTCTTTTTGGTATTGAGCATTGAAGTTTACATCAATTAAAATGATCGGTGCATCTTTTATTAACAGATGAATGACAGCGATGTATTTTTTAAGAAAAGAGTCATGAATATCTAATAGGGCTGAATCCAAGTCTAAGTTTTTCTCTTTTAGCAAACTTACTAGATTGTGTTTACCGCAGGACTCTCTTATATGACTTTCACTACAAAGGGGCAGTAGTTCTTGTAAGTACTTAATAATACTTATTTGGGCTTTGGGCAGCCACTCTCCAGCATAAGCTATCTCAGTCCGAAAGTGATTTGAACTTATATTCTTCAATTTACTTTTGCCGATCAGAACTTTACCAGACTGAGCATCTAAGCATTTACTCAGAATATTTATCAAAGTTGTCTTACCACTGTTATTCGGACCGGCGATAGCAATAGTTTTGTTAGCTTCAGTCTCAAAAGAAACAGCAGAAAGGGCGGGGTCTTGGTTGTTGCCATAGCGAAAAACTACATTTTCAAAACTGACTCCAGCATTACTGTTAAAGATGTTTTCTGCAGGACTTTGTTCATCTTCCAATGGAATGTAACGATCAATTTGTGTGAGTGTATTTTTAAATCTACCGAGTTTGTTAAAAGACATGGCTGAAGCCTGTATTGGCGATGTGACTCTACGTGCAAGCATCATGGCTGCGATAAGGTCACCAGCACTTAGTTTTTGCAGCATCACCAGATAAATTCCTGTAGCCATAGTCGCTAAACTGGTGAATTGGCCTATGACAAATGAGGTATTTTGCATAAGCAGTGAAAGTCGAAGTTGGTTTCGTGCGGACTTTACAGTGACTTTATTGAGTTTGTGATAGCGCTGTAACCAAGAATTTTTTAAGCCATGCTGATTAATAGCTTTTGAATGGCGAACAAGATCTAGTTCTAGGTTATTTTTTTCTTTATGCGCATAGGCCGATGATGCTGAAGCATTTCTTATCAACTTATTGAAGAATGGGATAAGCAGTACATAGA
>JAJPOQ010000093.1 GCA_021232515.1 Lentisphaeraceae bacterium | reverse complement strand
TTGCCAATATTTTTATGGAAAATCCCCCAGACCCCCTGGAGGATAGAGAGTTAGAAAGAATAAAACTTACAGCTCTGACGGCTGACGTTTATTCATTCATAACTCTCTTATATAGCAATAGGCAAATAGTTGACCTGCTGTTTAAGAAAGCTATAAAAGAAGAAAATAGACAGGATCAACAAGAGAAACAAGATTTCGACTCAACTATTTGACTGACACGCTATCGTCGTAACATGAATAACACCGCGAGTCTTCTAATTTGTTTTGTAATCATTTATTCTTTCTTGATCTTTTAAAAGCTTTTCGACGATTTCTAGCCTGTCTTCTTTTTTTATTCATATTGGCCATATCTATTTCTCTGTCAGTAAATATTGATACATATTCGACAGATTTATTTACCACCATAAAGACAACATAGTTACCATGAAATTGAAAAGTTGAATAGAGAAATGTCTCTCCAATACTGTGTATTTCACTGTGCTGGCAAATTGACTTGAGTAATTCTTTTGTCTTGATATCTACTTTTCTTATACAATCTAAGGCAAAGGTTCTAATTATTGTCTTATCTTCACAAATAATAGTATCATAATGATGATAGATTAATCCACGGGCAGTTCTCTCCATTACAGCTTCCATTCTCTTCCATTTGGGAGAGACTAAATGTAGAGTATCAACTTGAAAACCTTTTAGAAGTGCAGGGACATCTTGACAGTTTTTTAATATTTCCTTTGCTAGACCTTGGTTATGATTTACGGTTTTCTTGAAAGGTTCTATGAATTCTTGTACTAGATCATCAGACAATTCACCTCTCATGGTATGATGAAGGAAGGTATATGTATCATCCTCAGATGCATCATTATTACAGGATTTACAGGATGGAACAGTAATCAAATTGTTAGGCTTTGAATCTCCCCAGAAGCACTTGGGGGGCACGTGGTCCTTACTCTTATTAAGGTTTTTAATAAGTGGAACTGAGCAATATGCACATAATTTAAGCATCGTATTGAGATTTTTCCCTTTATAAAATTTCGAGGTATGTTACCCGTCCCTTATACTCACCATCTTACCATACACTGACCATTTAGAAAGTCCGCATATGCCCATGATAAACCGCTCTTGAAAGCAGAGATTATCTCGCGCCGTGTTTCGACAATTATTATAGTCAAAAACTCAATTATTTACCTGAGCCGCTATTTGAGGACACTTTATTGAAAACTATACAGACATAAAAAAAGACCCGTTTTACCGGGTCTTTATAAAAACTATTTGGACAAGATTTACATATCTTGGTCTATCTTGTGAATACCCCAAGGCACCATCTACCTCAGGCACTTTTTCTTGTTTCACAATTACCCCAGGGTATTCTCTCTGGCTTCGCCATTCACCTTATCATCTTGTCCTGTCTAAAAAACCTTAATACTTTTAGTGGAGATCCATTATGTCTTTCACTGCAGCTTCAACTTGAGCTTTGACTACATCTGGAACGCGAGGATTGAAAGGGCCACCCTCACCCGCTTCTATGTCATCAAAGCCTGAAATCTTCATAGCTTCAACAACAGCTGAGTAGTTAAAGACTCGACCATTTTCGAAGCGAATTTCTTCTAGAGCTGTGATCTTCTTTTCGAACTCTAGAGACTTTTCGTAGTCCCCTGCTCGCTGGGCATTATTTATCTCATCGCCAGCTTTGGCGAAAGCTACTGAAATACCCGAAGTGTGACCTTTAGCACCAAGCTGAGCAGCTTTTGTACTTCTGTCGCCAACGCCCCAGATAACGATGCCGTTGTCACCGATCGCATCGATCAAGACTGGGACATCTTCTTCTACTGTACCGACTTTTACACCGATGAAATAGTCTGAGTTATTTACCAACTTAACGATCATGTCACGATCGCGTGGTTGACGATAGTAATAAAGGAAACGAGCGCCACAAGACTTGCCGTACTTGTCGCCAAACTCCATAAGACCTTCATACAAACCTTCAACGCTGTAAACACCGGTAAGTGGCATGAGTAAGTAAGCATCTGGAGCACGATCTAGTTTTGATTGAGCTTCAACTAAGTCACCAGCACAAGTTATAGGGTTTGGAGCAATAGCTGAAAGGAGTATGCCTTCTTTGCCCATAACTTCACCAGTAACTTGAACAAGTTTGTTTTGATCTTCGTAACTCACATGGTGAATCAAACTCGTACCAGCGATACAAATAACGCGCGGGCGCCCATCGCTTAAGTAGTTATTTTTCATCAAGTAACGAATATTTTTAGCGTGAGCCTCATAGTCGACAACGCCGTCCTTGAAAGGAATAAGGGGAATAGTTGTAACGGAGTCTAAACCATCGAATAACTGTTCATTTGAAATCATAATTCTATCCTAAATTTATTTTGACGCTTACCAACGAGGTAATTTGCGTTCCCAGTTTGGATCTACATGTTTGCGCATTTCGGCAACATCATCACGCTTGCGGTATGGACACTTTTCATAGCGCTCTTTGCCACGTGCTAGTTGGTCATAGTCCAGCTCAACGCCAAGACCCGGCTTATCTGTTACTTCGACACAGCCATTGACGATTGGAACTCTGCCACCAAGGACAACTTCATCTTCTGCTGATTGCCAAGGATAGTGAGTATCACAAGCATAAGTAAGGTGCGGTGTCGCTGCGGCAACATGAGCCATACCCATGAGAGAAATTCCCAAGTGATTGTTCGAGTGCATCGACATGCCCATATTGAAAGTCTTACACAAGTTCGCCAAAGTCTGAACCTGACGCATACCACCCCAATAGTGATGGTCACAAAGAATGATTTGAACTGCGTCTTTGGCGACTGACTCTGGTATATCACCAAAACAGGTTATAGCGACATTACTCGCTAGTGGAGTCTCGATTCCTTCTGCGAGTAAACGGCGACGAACTTCGGCCATGCCATCAATCGATGCAGTTGGATCCTCAAGGTAGCCACCACGACCAAGTTCCTCGGCGAGTTCTATACCGACGCGAACTGAAGTATCGACTGTCCACGCTGAGTTTGGATCAATTCGTAGAGGAATATCTGGACCAAGCTCTTTATAAAGTTGCTTGATCGTTTCGATCTCTTCATCCGGATGAAGTACGCCAGCTTTAAATTTGATCGAGTTAAAGCCATACTCTTCGCGCATCTTCACAACTTGACCAACAAGAGTTTCTGGAGAAAGGCACTCTCCGTACTTGTCATCGCGAGCGTCAGCACCTTCACCACCGCCACCGGCATGCTTGTAGAATGGGTAAGCTGAAAACGGGACTTTATCTCTCACTTTACCACCGATAAGGTCACAAACTGGTACACCAACAGTCTTACCAATAAGGTCTAAACAACCAACTTCGATGGCAGCAAATGTTCTCGCAGTTGCATCCAGAGGATTCTCTCCTGGAACAAGATAAGTTTGTGAAGCGTCGCCACCATACTCACGACCATGAAGTAAACTCGAAAGTGTTCCTGTGAGACGGTATGGGCTACTACCAATGATTTGGTCACGAACAGCTTCAAGAGCTTTCATGGGCTCTTCACCACCGTAAGTTTCACTTAAACCAATGATGCCGTCAGTACTGATGAACTCAACAATAGTTCTCAGAGCATATGGTTGGTGAAGTCCATAAGAACTTCTAATTGGGGGATCTGCTATAGCGATCGGAGTTATACGCATCTCGGCGATTTTTATGTCATTCATAATTCTTCCTTTTTTTAAAATTTTGGGAAAATGTTTACGGCAATCATCAAAATGATCAGTCCACTCAAAGCCATGAGGGACATCATCGTCGATGAAGTCTTAAGAGTTTCTTTCTCGGTCATTCCAGACATCTTACAAATGACCCAAAAGCCACTGTCATTCATCCATGGGAAAGGCTTAGAACCACAACCGATAGCAAGTGCTAGGTAAAGTGGATCAAAGGAGAGTTGTCCGGCCATACCACTAAAGATTCCTACCGAAGTGATCATCGCCACAGTAGCTGAACCTTGAGCCGTACGGATAAGAACGGTGACAAAGAAAGCCAAAGGCAAAAGACTTATCTGATAACGAGTTGCGAGGTCTTTTATGTGAGGGCCAATGCCTGTTTGTTGAAGAATGCCGCCAAAGGCTCCGCCAGCTGCTGTGATAAGGATAATCATACCAGCACCAGTTATAGCTTTCTGAACGGCGCTTTTAAGTTTATCTTGATCTTTTATTTGACGAGCGAGCATCCAAAGTGCAATGAATGCTGAGATAGTAAGAGCGATGTCTTTATTGCCAAAGAAGGTAATGAGGTCAAGAACCGTTGAGCCTTCTTCACCGGCAGTGATAAGCTTCGGTAAAATGGTATTTCCAGCGATCAAAAGAACTGGGAGTGCAATAGGTAAAACAGATAACCAAAGTGGTGGTAGGTCTTTTAAATCCTTTTCTGAAGCTTGCTTCAATTCTTCAACGGTAACTTCTGTTGAGTCGCGTACGGGAATGGGGAACTTCTTATTGGCCCATTTTGCATAGGCATAACCAGTCACTAAGGTACAAGAACCGAGAAGTAAACCGCCTAAGATCATCTTGCCGATGTCAACTCCTAACTCACCGGCGACTAACAAAGGTCCTGGAGTTGGAGGAATAAGTGAGTGGGCCATAGTTGCACCGGCGATGATCGCCATGGTGTAAAGCCCAAAGTTTTTGCCTACTTTAGCCGCAACGGACTTTGCCAGCGGGATCATCAAGTAAAACACCGTGTCGAAGTAAACTGGAATACCAAGAATAAAACCACTGCCCATAAAGGCTGCTGGGGCTCTTTTCTCTCCTAAAAGACCTAAGGTTGATCTGACTATGCGTTCGGCAGCGCCACTGTCCAACAAGCACTTACCAATCAACGCGGCCATGGCAATGAGTATACCGATCTTCCCGGCAGTTTTACCTAAACCATCAGCGATCTTCTTACCAGTTGTCTGAGAAACCAAACTCTGAGTTTGCTTTTCAGACATACTTTTACTTTCTGCATAACGTCGAATATGAGCATCACTCGTGCAAAGGGAAACCGCTATAGCGCCTAATATAAGAGCTAAGAACGGGTGAAGCTTCAAACCTAAGATGCCGCCAATAACGACTAACATTCCTATTCCAAGAATAATCAATGCGTCCATTAGACAGTTCCTCGACTAGCACAAAAAAAGTTATGCATGGTATTCCCAAATTAATTAATAAAACGATGTAAAATGATATGATAAATAACTAACGAATGCACGAAAATACGCGCAAAACTCTCGTGAGTTAAAAATGAAAGGTGGGGCTCTTAAGAATAAGAAAGAAAGTCGATCAAAGGCATGATGAACTCTCAAAGGTAATTAGTGTTTCTTAAGAAGCCAGTTTAACTGGCGCAAGCGGGACTTTGGGAAATAATACTCTTCATCTGTTCAATCATCGCACCGCCATTCACTCTCTGAACGACTTCTGCTCTTTTGGTAACTGAGACGAGATTTTTAATTCCTAGATTTGAATTGTTCGAGCTGCGGCGAGCTCTAGAAATGGAGAATAAAGCGTCATCGCATGTCTGTCTGCTAACACTCGAAAGCGCTTTAGCAACAGTCATAACAAAAGATTTAAATTGACTACTTTTCATAATTCTCAACACTATAAACATCCATAACATTAGGCAAATAGCTAAACTAAGTGCCTCAAACACATGCCAATATATCAGCAAGTCTTTATTTTTTGCAAGCCATGTTAGGCAAGTCTATGCAAATTCTTTAAAAAGCCTATTTCTTATCGCGCTTTTTCTTCATAGCTAATAGGCGAGATGTCGTGGAGTTATCCGGCACAGGTTCATCCACTTTAGTATCTTCGGCTTTTTCTGGCGTTGAAGAAGTAGGTTTCGAACTAGGTCTTGAGTTTGAAGTCTTTTTAGGCGCTGGCATACGAGTCTCTTGGCGAGTTTCTTCTTCTGAAGTACGAACTGAGTTTTTCCGTTTAAGTAACGCACCCATAGTTTCTGTTGCTTCTTTTTTCTTGTTTTTACCAAATAACTCTCGGAAGTATTCGCGATCTAACTGAACTCGACGTATAGCAACATCTAACGGGATAAGACACGCTAAAATCAACAAGAGTATATCGTAGAAAGGTTGAGAACTCTGCTTCACTTCTCGTGGTGCGTCAAATATCTCTTTACCTGTAGTATCTTGTTTTAACATGCGACCACCTGTTTGAGTCGCCAACATCTCGAGATCTTTCATATTTGAAGAAAACTTTAAGTACTCGATAGAGTATGGAATAGTTAAACTACTGAAAACCTTTTCACTTCGAGAAGGACCTTTGGCAACAGCTGCTACTTGGTAGTTACCCTCACCTTTAAGATCAAATACCGCTTGGTAACGTCTCGGAGCAATCTGTTTAAACTCAACATCGCCTTGCTTGCCATCTGGACTGGAAACTTTCGCGCCTATTTGCAAGAACTCCTCATTTGTATGAAAGTCTTCGATAACAACTGTAGCTTTAGAACCTTCATAGTGGGTCTTCATTCTCAAACTACCTTCTTGAGACACACGCGAAATACTAATAATTGTTTGCTTTATAAATGGTAAAGCCTTTTCCCAAGTCAACCAGTCTCTGCCCCAACGAGGTGAAAGATCGGAAGTGAATGCAGCCGACTTACCTATACCAAAACTACCAACTGCTAAGATAGGATCCAATTGCTCTTTGTCTGGGCCACGCAAAATAGTTCGGCAACGACGTGGATCTGACTTCGCAGATACAAGTACATAACCATGAAGCTCTGGAAGTGAGTCTATACCCTTTAAAAGCGAACCGTCGTTAAACTCAACTAAAGGAGTAAAAGTCTTATTCTGAATCATACTCTTCTTCAAAGTTTTCGCTTCTTTGATAAATATAGAAGGTAACTTTCTTGGATCTTTTGGATGATAAAAACGACCACCCGTACTTTTCGAAATAAGCTGCATAGGTTTCACAAACTGACCTTGGTGAAAGCCATCCACCAAAACAGTCGAAATAGTGATCTTGTTTGCTTTATAGTCTGCTAATAACTCCGGAGTTGGTGGGCTTGGGTCGCCGTCCGAAATTATGACAACGTGCTTCTGGGCAGCATCACTCGCCTTCAAAGCATTAAAGGCCATCTGCATAGTACCTTGAAAGTAAGGCATATCCGCCGGATCAGCATTATTAATCTTCTGAACCATCGACGAATACTCACTCACAGGAGTCAGTGGGAAAATCCATGAGTCATTGCCGTCCCATGCTAAAAGGCCTGCATCGTCTTGAGCACTTAGAACTTTTATAGAGGCCTTAGCAATCTTTTTGGCCCAAGTGTTGCCATCAGCAAATTCACAGGTATGAAGAATTATTACCAAGGCACCTTTCGGCATGATTTTCTTTTTCGAAATATCCATATCAACCGGCAGCAGTTCTTCGATTGGAGAGTGATGATAACCACCTGGTCCATAACTATTGTCACCACCGACCATCATAAAACCAATGCCTTGATTGTAGACAGCATTTCGACAAGCTTGCATCTGCAAACCATCTAACTCATCGGCAGGAACATTTACAAAGACGATACAGTCATACGGCTGTAGTTTTGTTGCATCTCTTGGCAACTCATATGACTCTATTTTTTGAACTTCACGTCCTGCATCTGTTATAGCTTGTGACAACAGTTGCCAATCTCGAGAATCGCCATCTGGCGAAGTGACGATAAGAACTTTCCCTTTACCTTGTAGAAAGATAGAGTTAACCGCGATGTTGTTTTCGTCCCAGCTGTCTTTTCCTTCTGGGAGTTCGATAACGGCTTTATACTCGTAGTAACCTTCAGCACGTAGATGAAGTGGTAAAGTATAACGGTTTTTACCGGCTTTGAAGGTAACGTCATCTTCATGAAGAAGCTTGTCATTTTCATAAAGTTTTAAACGCCCTTTTCCTACTTTAAGTGAAGATAAGATAACGTGCGTCTCGTAAGTCTCGCCCACTTTAACATCTACCGGTAAGTGAAGCCTTTCTAACCAAACTTCGTCGTCGAAACTAAAGTCTACGGGAAGTACATCGACGGCAATCTTACGAGACTTAAGTTCATCGACAACTCGGCTTATATCGCCAGTTGTTGAAGTTCCGTCTGAGATAAGAACTATGCGACCATTTCTTTCTTCTGGAATCATCGCCGAAGAAAGGGAAAGCGCTTTTTCTATGTCTGTTCCGTCTTTAGGAAGACCTGTTAGAGAAGTAATTCTTTCAAAAGCAAAAGCTTTTCGTGGTGGAAGTTCTACGGCGGCGTCATTTCCAAAAACAAGTAAACCGGCCTCATCTTTAGGTGGACGTTCTGCAACTGTTCCAGCCATATACTGCAAGGCTTCGTCGCGCATCTCTGGACCTATAGAGTCCGAAAGGTCGACGGCATACATGATGGTCAATCCTTCATTTTCTTGTAAGGTGCGCGGATCTGCTAAAAGAGTGATGAAACAACCAGCTAAACAAAGGCGGGTAAAAATGGCGACATGAAGTCTTTTGCCGATTAAACCTGAGTAGCCCTGAAGACCAAACCACCAAAACCATGGGGTAAGGAGAAGTAGCCAAAAAGCTGAGGGAGCCGCGAAAACCACAAGTCGTGAGAAGTGAAGGTAGAGAACGGTTATGGCAAAGATTAAAATAAATAGCGCCAAAGAGCTAAAGGAAGATTTTTCTAAACCCTTCCTTTTTGGAGGCAAAATTAACTCACCAAATTGTAATAGCTTTTGCATGAAGCCCTCATTATGTTGCGCCAGCCAGTACTATATCTCGCTTGATTAGTTTTTCTCACGAGAAAATGACTGATACAAACAAAAAAAGCAGGACCGTTTAAAGTCCTGCCTACTTTAAAATATCTGAGCGACGAAACTTAGAACTTATAATGCAGCGTTGCCATGAAACTACGGCCTGCTCCATTTTGTCCAGAACCATGAATTCTATAAGACTCGTCAGACAAGTTTTCTAGGTCTAAACCCAAGCCCAAGCTCTCTGTTACTTGGTAACCAAAGCGCATGTTATAGGTTGCGTATCCAGGAGTTCCTCCAGGAGGTATTCGCTGTGTATCACGTCGATCTGCCTGTGACAAGTCACTTTGATCGTCGGCATACATGACATAGAACGCGGCAAAGAACTTATCATTTGGTTGCCAATTAACGCCAGCTATACCGTTGAGTGGTGGAACCTTACTTAGCTGATCATCTCTTTTATCTGCTGTATAATCTTCGTTTTCATAGTTTCTCAAGTGAGTATCTAGGTAACTTATGTTGCCAAACACACTCCACTCATCCGTCAAAAAATACTCTCCAGCTAACTCAATGCCGTTGACGTAGCCATCAACATTTCTTTTTGCATCTGTAGGGTTTCTTAGACGTACGATCATATCTTTTATATCTGTGTGAAAAATGGATAACTGAAGGTTATACGATTCTTTGGTTACATTTAGCCCAGCTTCAAAAGTCGTAAAACACTCTGGTTCAAGATCTCCTGTAGGGACTTCTGAACCAGATGAAGCAAAGTCGCCATCGCGAGTCGCATCCGATAAGTTTGGAGCTCTAAAACCTTGAGCAACACCAGCAAAGCCGTTTATATCATCGCTAAATCTGTAAACTAAGTGAAGACTGCTAGTCATGGCACTGTAGTCACTTGAAACTTCTCCGACATCTTTTACTTGATTGGCATTTAGCCTAACCCAGCTATAACGAGTACCGCCGATAATATCTAGGTTCTCAGTCAGTGAATACTTGTCTTGCAAGTATATACCGAGCTGATAGTACTCTGAATCATCGCCAACAACGCCCTGTACTTCAGTCGGGTCATCATTATTTGAATCAACGGTGTCGTAGTAAAAGTCAAAACCATAAGTCAGTTCACCGATAGCGGAATCACTTACTAACTTTAAATTCATGCCATAGGTTTCATCTTGAAAGTCTTGATTTTTATTTGCCGAACCATCGACCCCATTTCGACGATAGTCTTCGGCCATGTACTGATAAGAGAGGCCAAAGTCTGCTTCTTTAATGATTCCTGTGCCATCTCGAAACATGTATCTTGCAAATAACGCACGGCGGTCAAAATCGGTAATTCTCTCACCTTCACTTGCCGATGAAGTTACACTTGTGCCATGCCATGACTTAGACGACTGCGTTTTATGAACGCGGTTAGTTCCATCCACATCGTAGTGGTCATAACCAAGTAAAAATGTACTGTTCAGGTCTAGGTCATACTCCATACGTGCAAAACCGCCCCAGTTCTCAAAGTCACTGCTCGGCAATGCCGTGGAGTCCCCCATATGAAGATTGTTAAACTCGCCTTTTGTTAAACCAAGAGAAAAGGCCATGTCGTCTTCATAACCCAGTCTCATCTGAACATGTTCTTGGAAAGATTCATTTGCAGATCCATAACGAACTAAGGCATCGCCACCTAAAAACTGTAGACCCTGCCCTTTTTCTCCACGTGGAAGAGCTTTAGTACTGGCAAGAACTACCCCGCCAATTGCATCTGAACCATAAATGACAGAACCTGGTCCAAGAATCACCTCAACATTTGAGTAAGCAAATGGATCAAGTAAGTTCCAATACTCGTTGGGGCCTTCGCGTAAAACTGGATTATTCACTCTCACACCATCTGCAACAAGAACATTTCTAGAGGTCGTAAAACCACGAATGATTGGCGTACCGCGATCAGGAGCTGTTTTCTGAACATAAACACCAGGAGTTTCGTGTAGTGTTTCTGCAAAAGTTTGAGACTGAAGTTTTAAAATAGTATCGTCACTTTTTATGCGAAATACTCTTGAGGGGACATCGGAGGATTCGCCTTCATATGGAGAGGCGATGATGCGAAAATTTTCGCTTTTTGGAGTTTTCTCTGTTTCTTGTGCGACAACTGAAGATGCAGTCAGAACAAATGTAGCGAGTACTACTTTTGACCAGAATTTCATAATATTCTCTTCCTTATTGAAGGAAACCAAACCCACCAGTCTCCTTGAATCCCGTTCAACAACGAAGAAAATTAACGTCTATTTCGTAAGTAATACAATAGTACCTCGACAAAAAATTGTCATTTTTGTCATTTGTGACATATCATCTAATCCCAAACTCAAAAGTAAGAAGTGTCCTTTGAGCAACAAACTGTCCATCTTTCATTGCAGGTTTATAACGTAAGTCATCTAATACAGCTAAACAGTTTTTCTCAAAAACACCTTTTGGCCGAGACTCAACAATTGTATAGTTAGTGACTTTGCCTACTGTTGAAACAATGCAGTCAATTACGACCTTTCCGGAGATACCTCTCCTCTTTGCAATCAAAGGGTACTTTGGTGACTTGTTACTTGTTCGCCGGGCAGTTTGATCAACTTGATACTCATGAAAAGTCTTATTTGCATGTGAAAGCTTTGATGGTTTAGTCATTCCCCCTTTTGCTACCGTCAGACTTGTATTTTCAACAGATTTTACGGGTGTCGGCAAGGACGGTTCCATGGCAAAGTCTAAGTCGACTGACTTAGTCGATACTAGCATTTTAGCGGGCTTTAAACTTGGTGTAAGCTCAAGCTTTAAGTCGTCAGTATTTGCTTTGAGAGGTTTTAAATCTAACTCAACAACTTCCAGCACTTGATCAACTGGCTGAGACTCAGTAACCGTCTCTGCCGGAGCTTCTTCATAAATCTCTTCTAAATCTTCAGGAGCTTCTTCAGAAAGTGAAACTGGAGTCAGTTCTTGGATTTCCATATTTACAGGCAACTCATGTTCACTTTTTTGAAAGAAGGGAAAGCATGAGTAGAAAGCAAAAGTCACACCTAACGCTATAAATAAGTGCTTGATATTTACACAGTCAGATGACGCAGAGTAAGTCAACATTTCTTTTTCTGTAGTGTTATCCATAAACTGACCCCTACGACCTACTCTTTACGAGCTAGGGCAACTAATACTTCACGAGCTTGCGAAGCATCTTTTAAAGGTTGATCAAAATTTATACGAACATTGTTTTTGCCCGCGACTATGTCGATGCCTTCAGTGTCAATTCCAGTCATGCTATACTCTTCTACTGGGAGGTCAAAACCATACTCTTTACAGTACTTAACAAGAGAACTTTGATGGTCTTCGTTCATATGATCTAAAACGCCAGCTTCGGCCTTAGTATCAAAGACATTTTCAAGTTCCATTTCTTCTGGTTCAACCCACCAAATCTTACCAAATCCTTCGATGTAACGAGCTCTTTTTAATTCAATCACATAGAAGAAAAAGTCATGAGCTTCAAAGTAACGGTTTGCATGAGGGAACTTACGGAGATAGCGCTGCTTAGCATCGCTTTCATCTTCGGTTATCTTGCGGGCATCACCTAGAAAAGTTAAACGGGCATTTGCTTGTACATCTCGTGCTTGAGTAGAAGCGACAATAGTTAAAGATACCTTGCCATTTTCATTTATATTTTGTGTATGTTGGGCCAAGTTTGAGATTAATATTATAGGACGACCTAGCTTATCTAAAGCATAAGGTGTTACTGAACCAAATGGGTAACCAGGTACATCGAGTGAATGGGTTGAAAGAACCCCGTCTTTTTCCGCCTTCAGTAAGTTTCGGGCATTTTTAGCTTTAAGAGTGAATTTAGCTTCGCTCATGAGTATTCTCCTTATCATTATAAAGTTTCGAGTAAAGTCCTTCCTGAGAAAGAAGATCTTCATGGCTACCGTCCTGAATAATCCGACCATTCTCAAAAACGTAAATTTTTTCCGCTTGTTTTACGGCACTGAGCCTGTGGGCAACAGTTATAGTTGTTCTCTTTTTCAAGAACTCTTTTAAGCGCTTATGCACTTCATTTTCTGTTTGTGGATCTAGTGCAGATGTCGCCTCATCAAGAATAACTATCTGAGGTTTTCTTAAGACCATCCGAGCAATGGCCAAACGTTGTCTCTGACCACCAGAAAGCCTAATTCCACGGCTACCTACTTGAGTCTCAAGTCCATTTGGCTGCTGTCGTATAAAGTCATCTAAACAAGCTATATGCAACGCTTCCCACACCTCTTCATCGGCAGCATGTACACCCATGAGGATATTCTCTCGCACTGACGATTGAAAAAGGCCTGGAGCCTGTAAAACGACACCGATTTGCTCACGTACATTATCTAAACCGATAGTGTAAATGTCTTCTTTATTGAAGCGAACCATTCCTTGCTGAGGCTTATATAGACCGGTCAAGACCTGAACTAAAGTACTTTTTCCGCCTCCAGTCGCTCCTACTATTGAGATATGTTGGCCTGCCGGTATGTGTAGTGAAACATCCTCCAAAACAGGTATGCCCTCTTCATATGAGAACGAAACTTTCTCTAGGGAAATATCGACACCATTCTCAACGTTGAGGCTCGTTCCATTGTCACGACCTTTATTCTCTTCTTCTTGAGCAATAAAATCATTCACTCTATCTAGAGACGCCGACGCTCCAAACCAAGAATATTGTATGCCGACCAACTCTTGAACTGGTCCCATAAGAACCCAGAGATAACTAAAAATGGCGATCATTTCACCTACTGATAAGTCGGTGCTTGTAAGAGCAACAAACACGGCGGCAACTCGAAATAAGTCAAAGCCCGCTAAAAAGATAATAAAACTGCCTTTGGACGCTGCGTCACTCTTCCACTTTGAGTTGGTAATGGCATCCCGCATATTGCCGGCAGAGCTTTTTAAATGAGTTAGAAAATGTTTATCTCGACGACTCACTCGAAGTTCATGTACGGCTTCCAAAAAGTCCGTCACTCGTTCCTGAAAATTTGCTATAGCACTATTCTCTGTCCCCTTTAACTTCTTGACTTTTTTGCCAAGCTTAATGGTCGTAAGCACAACCACCGGATAAAGAACCAGAATAAAAAGGCCTATTTTAACATTTATCCAAAGTAGGATCGACGCCGTTGCCATCAACTGCAGGATAGAGAGAATTAAGCCATTTATACTTTTAGATATAAACTGCTCGATCGTATCTATATCTGTAGTCAACAATGACGCCGTTTTGCCTGTACCGTTTTGCTCGAAATACTTAACGGCAATATTCTGTAATCGACTCAAAGCTTTTACTCTGAGGTTATAACAAACCTCTTGCGAAATGCCGGTAAATATTTTCATTTGGGCAATATTTAGCACAAAGTGCACAAACCGCAAAACCAACGTTAAGACTAGAGTTATACCAATGTAGTGAACCGGCTCATGCCAATTTGACGGCAATAAATAATCCAGTTTATCCGTTAGACGACCACCACCTTCCAACAAGAGATCGTCAATTAACAAAGGAATAAACAATGGTTGTAGAACGACTGCTAAGGCTGCAATAAATGCAAAGATGTGCGCTTTAACCAGAGCTGGCTTGTGCTGCAACAGTTGTGTCTTTATGTAATTAAAATTAAATTTAAAAGATGACTTCATATGGCGACTCGGGCATTTGTAATTAATAATTTTCGACTTTGTTCATGGGTATGAACATCGACGTTTATATTAAACACTTCTCGAATATTCACCGGAGTCAACACTTTTTGTGGAGTATCGAATGCTTTAAGTTGACCGTCATGTAGAAAAGCCACCTTATCGGCAAATGTCGCCGCCATATTTAAATCGTGTAAAATAACAAATACCGCTACTCCTTGATCAGCTCTTTGACGCGCCAACTCAAGCGTTTTTAACTGATGCTCAGGATCAAGACTTGAAACCGGCTCATCTAATAAAAGATTCTTAGGTTGATCTTCACTCTGAAGTTGCGCCAAAACTCGGGCAAAGCTAACTCTCTGCTGCTCACCTCCTGAAAGCGTCGGAAAACTTCGATCTTTTAGATGTAAACACTCAACTTCTCTCAGACATTTTATAGCGATCTCAAGATCATTTTTGCTATCCCAACCCTGATTGAAAGGCGTTCTCCCCATAAGGACAACATCTAGAACTTTAAAGTCAAAACTTAAAGAACTTTTCTGCGGCATGACAGCGCGGTGCTTAGCCAAATTTAGAGGATTCCAGTCTGCAAGTTTCTTATCGTTTATAAAAATGCTACCAAAATCAGGAGCCAACTCTCCTGACATGATTTTGATCAATGTACTCTTACCAGCACCATTCGGACCGAGTAAAGCCATAACTTCACCATTGGCAACTTCTAGATCTATACCTTTAAGTATTTCACGACTGCCACGAGCAAACTTTATACTTTCTGTTTTAAGCAAAAGAGCCACCTCCTTTGCGCTGCATAATCAACAACCATAAAAATACTGGAGCACCAATAAAGGATGTGATAATTCCTACCGGAATCTCCGCGGTTGCAACCGAACGAGAAAGTATATCTGAAACACAAAGAATTAATGCCCCCATAAGGCAAGCACCAGGGAATAAGGTTTTGTGATCCGGGCCAGTCATCAAGCGTACCAAGTGAGGTGCCGCTAAGCCAATAAAGCCGATACTACCGGTAAATGACACGGCCAAAGAAATAGCAAGAGCGGTCCATATGATCAGACTTTTCTTAAGCTTTTGAACATCTATACCCAAGTGATGAGCTTCTGCTTCACCAAGAAGAAATAAGTTCAGGGCTCCTGCTTTACGCATAATCATAAAACAGCAAAAACTAAGAATAGGAATGATGAAAGCTAACTCTTTCCAACCGGCAACACCAAGGTCTCCCATAGTCCAAAACGTCAATGACCGTAGCTGCTGATCATCACTTATATAAGTTAACAGACCCATGACGGCTCCGATTATCGCTTGTAAGGCAACCCCCGTTAATAGAAGGATGAATATATTGGTCCTACCTCCTACCGTGCCGACTTTCACTATCAAGCCGGTGATCACTAAAGCACAAAGAAAAGCTCCTGCAGGAACTGAGTAAAAAGCATACTGTGTCAGTGACTCTGGCAATATAGCGTTTCCCAAAACAATCATCATTGCTGCACCCAAAGCTGCACCGCTGTTAACACCAAGAATGCCGGGAGCTGCTAGAGGATTTCGAAATAGTCCTTGCATAGCAACACCACCAATAGCTAGGCAACCACCAATAAAGATTGATAATAAAGCTCGAGGCAAGCGCAGTTCGGTAATGATAAACTTTTGATTATCTTGAAGAGTCCAAGGGCTTTCGAGGCCGATATACTCCATGAACGTTCCGACTAACTCTTTTAAACCAGTCGAAGACGATCCGAAAATCAACGCAAAGCTAAAACAGCAGACCAAAGCGACAGCAAGACCAAGATGTATAAGCTTCGTTTTATGTTTGCGAGTTTGCACAGAGCTTAACGCTTCTCCGTACTCAGTTGTGGTTACTATTTCACTCATTTACTTTCGCTGTCGGCTCCAAATCACCTTGAAGTTTTTGAGCAAGCTCCATCGCAAACAGTCCAATCCGAGGACCAAAGTTTAAAGCTCTATCGTCGATCGCAACGATCTTATCATTTTTCAGAGCTTTAGTTAATTTTAAACCGGGAACTTCAGCTAGTTTCTGCTTACCTCCAAGACTTTCAAGACCACTATGGAAAAGCATGATGACCTCTGGATCGGCTACTATGATTGTTTCAGCATTTATCGGTTTGAAACCTTTAAAACCACTGATTGCTGGTTTAGCTCCCGCTAGTTCGAGTAGAGTCTGAGCGCTACTCCCTTCTCCAGCTAAGAATAAAGTACCAATACCTCTAGCATAGATAAAAATTGCTTTAGGACTATTTTTCTTAGCTTTATTGTACTCCACGACCTTCTCTACATCGCTCTGAACTTGAGCAATCAGTTTTTCACCAGCGACTTCTTGGCCAAGAGCTTTAGCGACGATATTAATATTTTCTTCGGTTTGCTGTGTGGAATCCTTAACTCCAAGCTCAATGATCTTAATAGAAGTCTTTTTAAGTTTTTCAATTACACCTCTATTTGAGCCGCGCTTATCCCAAACAACGATGTGAGTTGGATTGTACTTTAAGACCTCTTCAGTTTTGATTTTGTGTCCTTGACCGAGCGAAGGCAAGTTATTGACTGATTTTGGAAAAGTACTACCATAGTCACGAGCGACGACTTCTTGACCAAGCTCTAAAGCATAAACTATTTCAGTGGCTGTACTGCCAAGGGTGATGATTCTTTTTTCTGCAGTATATACAGAATTAATCATTAAAAATAAAGCTATTATTAATTTCATTTTCTTCCTTAATAAAAATAAATTCTTGGACTAAGTCCTTATTTAAAAAACTGGACAGGATAAACAAAAAGTGGAGGCATCCGGATCCAGTAAATCATTTCTAAAACCATCTCTTATTACCGGCGAGACGCCGGGGACCCCAGTTGAAAATCCATCTCTTATTACCGGCGAGACGCCGGGGACCCCAGGTGAAATTCCATCTCTTATTACCGGCGAGACGCCGGGGACCCCAGGTGAAATTCCATCATGTAAATCCCGTCAATCCTGTCTAAAAGCATCTCTTGTTAAAATCTTGAATGACCGGCGAGACCCCAGGTGAAAATTCCATCATGTAAATCCCGTCAATCCTGTCTAAAAGCATCTCTTGTTAAAACTGAATTGTGTAGCTGAGCGAAGCTTTGACATTTCGACCGATGCCAACTGTTTGAAAGTCATTTAGAGCATCTTCATATTCTTCGTCAAAAAGATTGTCTATACCGACTGTTAAAGCGAAACCTTTCAATAGCTCTGTAGATGGTGCCCAACGTGCATAAATTGCATGAAGGTTGTAACCTGCTACTTCCGATTCACCCGAAGCCAAACGATCTTGAGTATCTACAAACTGTCCAGAGTAACCAATTGAAATATCTTTTACTAATTGATAATCGATACCATAGTTAACTGTCTGCGCCGGAATATTATTTAAAGGCTCACCGTCGGTTTCATTTTCGCCGTGATTATAGGTATAGTTTGCCCACAAAGTAAGATCTTCTGTGCTGTACTGAGCTTCGACTTCATGACCATAGATCGTTGCATTGCCAACATTTATATACTGTTGCTGAGTTTGAGAAAATGGAAAAGAACCAATAGCAACTGTTTGACTGTCTAGTTCTATAAAGTCTTCATACTGACTATAAAAGAAAGCGTAACGGAATTTGAAGTTGTCATTATCATTTAGGACATTTGACTTATCAAGTCTAAAACCAATATCCCAGTTTTCACTCGTTTCTTCTTCCAGTTTTGGATTGGCAATAAACACAGGTGCAAACGGAGAGCCAAAGTTACCATCTATATATTTTTCTCGAAGGCTTGGTCCACGCATACCATGAGAGTAATTTGCGAATAGATTTATATCATCGGTAAGTTGATAAATCAGCCCTAATTTTGGATTGAACTTATCTGCGTTGATATCTTCACCTTCTTCTGGCTCAGACATAAAACTATCATATCTTAAACCTGGGATAAGTACTAAACTTTCTCCAATCGCGATCTCATCTTGAATGTAAATACCCATATTATCTTGTTCTGCATTTCGAAATGTAGGATAATCAGCGCCGTCTCTTTCTCCTTCTTGTTTGTCATGAAAGTACTCAAAGCCGTAGGTAAAAGTATGGACTATGTCCTCAGACTGAGCCCAAACTGTTGAGTTTCTAAGTTCAATCCCATAAGTTTCATAATTACTATTTGTGTTTTCCCAAGAGGCCCCAGAGTGGCTCTCGTCGTCTAGATCAAGCTTAGAATAATAAGCACTAAAACTAAAATCAAAAATATCATCGGCATCATTATGATCGTAGTCAAATTTTAATGTATCTCTTCGTGAATCTTGATTTAAGATTGTTGAGTCTGAGGTTATCTCTCTCAAAGGTTTTCTTTCATCAGCATAAAAAGTTTGATACTGAAAACCAAGTTTATCATTTTCAGTTACGTGCCAGATAATTTTTGAAAGTGTGCTGTAATTGTCTTGTGCTGAATAATCAAGTCGATCGCCATTGCTCAGCATCATATCATTACTTTCTTGACGACTTACATTGAACAAGTATTCGATATTATCAGCCTTACCAAAAAGAGTTGTTCCAAATCGAAGTCCGTCATTTGCAGAGTCAAAACCAGATGAAAGCTTAAGACCCCACTCCTTACCTTCATCGAGAAGATCACTCGGATCAACAGTTTGCAGAGATAATACTCCAGCTAGTGCTCCACTTCCCCACAGAGCAGAAGCTGGACCACGAACAACTTCAACTTGTTTCAAAAGATCAAAATCGATATACATGTTACTTCTATAAGTAGAATCAAAATTTTGACGTACACCATCAATAACAGTTAAGACTCTAGAACCACTTAGACCGCGAATTACCGGCTTTTGAGCTTGAGCTCTTGCAGATCCATTTGTGGTAGCTCCGGGTAAACGACGAAGAGCATCATCTAAGTCACGAACTTGTTGTTTATCCATTTCTTCACGCCCAACAACACTTATCTCATAAGGTTCTTCATCTCGTGAATTATCTGTTTTTGTTGCAGAGATAACAATCTTGTCTTTTGTTTTTTCTTCTACAAACTTTTCTTGGGCAATCACCCATGATTGTGTAAATGCACACAAACTTAATAATATTCTTCTCAAGGCTACCTCCTTGTTGAGATGTTATATCAAATAAATAAGCCAATAAACTACAGTTTCAACTATATTTAGATTAAATCTCATCTAAATAATTCACGACAGAAGTCAATACAGATAGTAAAAGAGTGACATAGATAGCGTAAAGAACCAACTTATAGACTTCTGAAGAGTGTAATAGAATAGCTTTTAAAAGATTAATTGATATTAAATATCAATTAACAAGGTAATACAGGAAATAATTTTGGGCATATACAAAAAAACCCTCAAAGAAGGCAAGCTTCTTTGAGGGCTATACTGTGATTTTTAAAGCTGAATTAAGGGCAGATCCAGCTTCGTGTTTTCACAAAATACTTATAGAAGTGAGAAGGTTAAAGTAAGGGCAGCTCTAACCTTGTAGTGTTTCTTATAAGTATTGTTAAGATAGTGATTAAATTGTTCTATTCAACTCTCTTTAAGTAATAAAATTGATACAAAAATTAAAATCATAATATTCTCAAAACTAAGCCTCTATATTTCACTACTTTACACTAACTGACGACTAACTCAGTGCTGGCTAATTTCGTTTCATCATATTTCCGCTAACTCCAACAAAAGCAATGATAACACAAAGAAGCATCAGTGTTATATTTCGACCACTTCGTCCTAAGAAATCGAGGAAATGAGCTTTGTGAAGATAGGCAAAAGAAAAGCCCTCCACACTCTTTAGAGGAGTTACTTTCAAGGCTAATTTTTGACTCACTGTTTCAACATAGACTCTTTCATTACTGTCTTTAAAGCTTGCCTTCCAGACCGGTAGTCTCTTATTAACAAAACCATACTCTCCAGAAAAACGAGTCACCAGTTCCAACTTGTCTATTGACTCTATTGGCTTAGCTGAAAAAGTTGATACCACAGTCTGGGCTGCAGCCAATTCAGTCATAACCCTATCTCGAGATAGTGACTCATAATTGACTTTCGGACGCTTGCTTCCCCCCATTTGAACAACTCGCAAAAATGGTTCATCATTTAATACCGCAGAAGAAACAGAACTAAGCCCTGCCTTATCATTTAGTGTTTCTGGAATACTTTTGCTAAACCTAGCTAAATCCATTTCTATAGGTTGAGGGCGCTTCATGTTCTGCAAGGCTAGTGTCTTTACAGCTATATGAAATAAACCACTAAATGCTAAGCAATAAATAAAAACAGAAGCAAACAGTCCTAAATAGCGATGCCAATTCCGCAAACCTTTTCGTTTCTTTTTCCAAGTTTTAAGAAAAAGAAGCAAGCCTGTTGTCGTGACAAAACCAATGACCAACATAGACATTGCTATGATGCAAAACTTTAAAAGTGGAGAAAAGTCAAAAAAGCTAAGATTGTGAAATAACTTAAAAAATAGGTAATGTCTCAAGTTCTGTGATAAACGGATAATAATGAAGAAGTGCATTTAGGCCATATTTTATCTTGGACAATAAAAATATGAGGACCTAAATGCAACACGAAATTACAACGTCTCTTTGGTGTAGTCTATCAGAAAC
>JAJPOQ010000091.1 GCA_021232515.1 Lentisphaeraceae bacterium | reverse complement strand
ATCGAGGATACGGCGGTTAACATCATTTAAATTTTGATTTTCGATAACATTGCGCCAAACGCTAATACCACCGATACCTTTAGCAGAGTAGTTTTTGAGGCATTCATCTAAAGACCAAGGCTTGTTGGTCATCGTATGAATGCAGAGCTTTTTTAAATCTTTTATTTCTTTCGCCATTTTACTAAGTCCGTTCGTTTCATGTCTCTAATATTGCATGCAACTAAATTGATTGCAAGTTTTTCTTGCAGAATTTATGGAGAAATAATTTTATGATCAAAAATGACAAGGGCTTTGATCATATAGGACATTTTGTAAATGAGTTATTTATATAAGTTTATACTATAACAAATTTAATAAAGTGGTGCTGATGATTCAAAAAACATTTCTCTTATTTTTACTGACTCTCTTACAGGTAAACTCTGCAGAGAAACCAAATATACTATTTTGTATAGCAGATGATGCAGCTTTCAAGTATATGGGCGCCTACGGTTGTGATTGGGTTAAGACTCCGGCATTTGACCGCATGGCAGACGAGGGGCTTTTGTTTATGAAAGCTTATACGCCAAATGCAAAGTGTGCACCATCACGAGCTAGTGTTTTAACTGGCCGAAACTCTTGGCAATTGGAAGCTGCAGGAAATCACAATATTTATTTCCCTGCAAAGTTTAAAGTTTTCACAGAGACTTTACAGGAAAATGGTTATGACGTTGCCATGACAGGTAAGGGCTGGGGGCCAGGTATAGCTAAAGATAAAAATGGCAAGCAGCGAAACTTGGCAGGTAAACCTTACAATTCACTAAAACTTAAAAGCCCTGCAAAAGGTATTAGCAATGTTGATTATGCTGGAAACTTTGAAGAGTTTTTAAAAGATAGAGATAAGAAGAAACCTTTCTGTTTTTGGTACGGCGGTAAAGAACCACATCGAAAATATGAATATGGCTCAGGTATAAAGTATGGTGGCAAGAAACTTTCAGACATAGATGAGGTGCCTAAGTATTGGCCGGATAATAAGATCGTTCGTACTGACATGTTGGACTATGGCTATGAAGTTGAATACTTTGATTCTCACCTTGGTCGAATGATCAAAAAACTCGAAGAGCTTGGCGAACTTGAGAATACACTGATTATCGTCACTTCAGATAATGGTATGCCATTCCCACGTTGTAAGGCACAAGAGTATGAAGATTCGAATCATATGCCATTTGCGGTTATGTGGCCTAAAGGCATAAAGAATCCAGGTAGGAAAATAGAAGACTATATTAGCTTTATAGATATAGCTCCGACATTTTTAGATGTGGCTGGAGTCGATTGGAGTAAGTCAGGTATGCATTCAACCCCAGGTAAGTCACTTAGAGAGATATTTGACTCAGAGAAAGCGGGACGAGTCGTTCCAGAAAGGGATCATGTCCTTATTGGTAAGGAGCGTCATGACATAGGTCGTCCAAATGACTGGGGCTACCCAATCCGTGGTATTATAAAAAATGACATGCTTTACCTCGAGAACTTTCATGCAGATCGTTGGCCTGCAGGAAATCCAGAAACGGGTTATTTGGAGTGTGATGGTTCACCGACTAAGACATTTATTCTTAATGAGCATCGCAAAAATCCAGATTACTCTTACTGGCACTTAAACTTTGGTTTTCACGATGCGGTAGAGTTCTTCGATCTTAATAAAGACCCTTACTGCATGACAAACTTAGCGGCTGCAAAACAAGACTTATTGATGCAACTTAAGTCGCAGATGTATAAAAAATTAAAACTTCAGGGTGATCCTCGAATGAATGGGAATGGCCAAATCTTCGACACTTATCCAGTTATTAAAGGGCGAAACTTCCATGAAGGTTTTTTAAATGGTAAGTACACAAAGAAAAATACAGGCTGGGTAAATCCTACCGATTATGAGGAAGCACCGACTAAGTAGTTATTCGTTAAGTACTTTAACTTTACCTGCACGCCAATCGGTTTGCAGGTTGCGAGAGAAGGAAACATGTCCATCGGCATAACCAACATTTGTTCCACCATAGTTGTGTCGACGCGTCCAGTTAAAAGGACTTTCAAACTTATCGCTACTAGACCATGAGTGTTGTTCATCGTAAGTATAGTTTACTTCAACTGTCCCCCAGCCCGGACTAAAACGTCCACTTGCTTGGCCATCGACAAGGATACAGAGCATAGCTGGATCAATGAGTGTAGTGATCTTTAAATATCTATTTTGGAAGTTCTCCATATTCATAAGTGGGAATACTCTAGCATTATATGCAATAGTTCCTTCCTTATTGCCGGCGGCTTCACGTTTTGGACAACGGTAAATTGAGCGACCTTCAATGGAGTTTACAGCTCTATGGTCATTGCCTCCAAATTTCCCGGCAAACTCATTTGAGTTCCAAAAGACATCTTTATTTGTCCCATAAAAGTGGCGAATTCTGTGCGGTGGTGCAGTTCCGTTCCATTCCGTGGTATATAAAAATACAGACTTAAATGAGTTCGACATATTGCTCTTACACACTGCTGCATAAGCTTCTTCTCGAGCATTCTTGAGCGAAGGCATAAGTATCGAAATAAGAACGCCGATTATGGCGACAACAACTAAAAGTTCAAGTAAAGTAAATTTTTTCATAAGCACTCATATTTTTCCACATATCACGCATGTTTGATATTATGATATAAATAAAAGTAGTGTATCCCACGGCCTTTATTAAATAAAAAATGATAATATATGGAATTTTTATTATAAAATGAACTCAGAAGAGAATGAATTTGTCAGTTGCCCTTATTGTTGGGAGCAGATAGAAATAGCCGTTGAGCGTATTCCTGGGAATCAAGAATATACCGAAGATTGTCATGTTTGTTGTCGCCCCATTTTATTTCATGTTGATATAGGTGAAGCAGGGGACTGTTGTATATCGACGACTATGGATGAGTAGTTTCCTTCAGAAAAAATAAACTTTTTTCAAAAAAGCATGACATGTTCTAACTCTTAGCACGGTAAAGCAGCAAAATTATAACTGTTGAGGTACCGATGAAAAAATTTACTCTGATCGAATTATTGATGGTCATCGCTATAATTGGAATATTAGTTTCTATTCTTTTACCATCAATTGCCAAAGCTAGAGAGTATACCAAGCGTGCCGTTTGTAAGAATAATATATCACAAATAGTCACAGCTACTTTTTCCTACACCGTCGATTCAAATGGACACTTCCCTAAGAATTATTATGAGTATCCGGGAAATAATTGGCGTATGACGATTACAGAGCCTTATAATTTTACGGGTCACCAATATACTAAAATCGGTCGTTTACTTAAAGATGGGTACCTAGGAAGTTTACAGGTAGCCTATTGCCCAAGTAATAAATGGCAAGAAGATGCAAAAAGTGAAGCGGCAGGATTGGCTCTCGACTACGAAAGCAATATACCAAAGTGGGATCTCGCAGTACAAAATCCGAGCGCGATGAATAATTTTGTCAATGTGAATTATGAATGGCGCAAGGGTGTAGATGGACCAGAAAAGTTAGCTAAAGCTCAACCTGGCGATGCGTTTATTGCCGATATGTTTTTTGAATGGTATGGCGAATACTCAGACACTTGGTTTCACAGTATCTATGGTAAGAGTTACTGGAACGTTGGTTATGTAGATGGCTCTGTTAAGGCGAAGCAGGGCCTGACACGAGTAATGAGCTGGCCACAGTGGAATGACGCGGCTCAGTGGAACGATGGTTACTTCAGTGAATAACTTGTTGACTATAGCGGATTTCATATAATAGCACTATGGAAGATACGGACATAATCAAAGAAGCTTTAAAGAATCGCCGCCGTTTGGAGATCTTTAGTTACTCTCTTGTGCGAGACTGGGGACTAGCGGAGGATGCCGTTCAGGACGCATTGGTCATTCTTTATAAGAAGCAGGGTAAGCTGACGGCAGCGGACAATATCTATGGTTGGATGAAAAAGATTGTCCGTGATAAGTCGATAGATATAATACGTAAAAGATCGAAGTTTGCTGTCTATGACTCGTCACTCATGGATCTAGTTGAGAGAAGTTTTGAATCTCACGACCATATTCTCCAAGAAGAAAAGCTGAAAGTTATGCAAGGGGCTTTGGAAGATTGTATGAATCCACTGAACGATGGCGATGCAGATCTTTTAAAAAGTTTTTATCTGCAGAAGAAAAAGTGCGAGACTATCGCAGAACTTATAAATTCGACGGTAAATGCAGTTCGTTTACGCTTGTCGAGAGTTCGCAGTAAACTACGCAAATGTGCCGAGCTTAAAATGAGGAACATGGGAGAAAGCTTTTGAGAAAGATAGAATTATTCGACGCCTATATCTCTGGTGAGCTTACACAAGAACAACAGGATGAACTGAAAGCGATACTTAGTACTGATGAAGGTGCGAAAGACTTTGTTCGATACACTGCTGAAACAAATATACTATATGATGTCCTCAAAAAAAGAGACGAACAGAAAGCAAAAGACGTCACCACTAACCCGAAGAAAAAAGAACGTGGAATTCACTACTTCCCGGTCATCATCGCTGCTGCGGCTTGTTTATTTCTCGCCTTTATTATTAACTTCGCCAGTGTTGAGGAACCGTCAGGTCCCAATATTGTCAGAATTGGTTTAGATGAATCTGGCTATGAATTGCTGAAGGCAACGACAGATGAACAGTTTAAATTGATCGATGGTTCACAAATAGATGTGAAGACAGGCGGTCAAGTTAAGGTTTTTGATAAGAATAAAATATCTATCGATAAGGGTGTCTATAGCTTTGATGTTGTTAGCCGTGTAAATAAAACTCCTCTTAGGATTGAAATGAGTCATGGCTACTTAGAAATAGTCGGAACCGAGTTCTCAATTATAGACTCTGGAGATTCATCCTGGGTTCATGTGACCGAAGGCAAAGTTAAAGTTGTTTATAAGGGGAAAGAAACCTTTTTAACTGCGGGTAAGACTGCAGAGGCAAAAGGCGATGATTTAATTTTAGAGACTGATTTAGTCCAGGCGAACCCAGAAAGCCCAGAAGCTGGGGTCGACTTTGGCGACTCATCTTCAAAAACCTTGATGGTAAAAGCTTGGGAAGCTCTAGCTGCCGGAAAAAATGAGCACGCAATCATTTACTCAGAGGCGTGTATAAATCTATATTTAGAGAATGCGTTGAAGATGCAACAAACCTTAAGTGGCCCGGTTACTGGTCAAGATATACATACTTACTGGGCATTGAATGATGTCGGTACGTGTATGTTAGTTAAAGGCGATGCTCTTCAGAAGATAAATGACAAACAAGGTGCGATAAAGATATATAAAGAACTCGTAGAAAAGCTTAGTTTTTCACAGTGTTGGAATGAAGAGGGGTTTTACTGGAAGCCAGCAGACTCGGCCAAAGAGAAAGTTAAAGATCTAGAAAATTAGTCTGATGTAAAAATGGCTTGAAAGCTAATCAATAAAATTTTGATTACTTGTGTTCTCCTATTTTATAAACGAGCTATTCAATAAAAATTTAAATTTAGCGATGAATTCAAAAGAATTATGACAACTACTGGTGTCGTGATCAATATATTTATAAGGTGTGATATGAAACTACTATCTTTTATGGCTGCAAGCTTTATCTCAGCAACTTCTCTTTTAGCTCAAGCAAATGGCATTTGGACAGATCCTGTAGCTGCCGCTAAAGAATCTCATTATCAACTACAAGGTGAGTACGCTGGTACTGGCTTAGGTGCTCAAGTTATCTCTTTAGGAAGAGGCCAATATTGTGCTGTTCTTTTCCCTGGAGGCCTTCCGGGTGCTGGTTGGGATGAAACAAACAAGATCATTCTTCATGGTACAACAGAGTCAGGTAAAGTTGTGCTAAAGACTCCAACGAAGAAGTCACTTAAGTATGTTGCTAAAGACGCGACAGATTTTAGCCCAGTTAAAAAATATCCACCAGTAGGTCAAAAAGCCTATTCAGGGTTGATTGATGGTGATAAAATCAATATCAAAACTCATCTTGGGCAGTATATCTCATTAGCAAAAACTGTTAGAAAGAGTCCAACTCTTGGTAAGTCTGCACCTGCAGGAGCTGTTGTTTTGTTTGATGGCTCAAATAAAGATGCTTTTAATGGCGGTCGCTTAGATGAAGCAACAAAGCTTTTAAATACAGATGGCAAAGACGTTCGTACAAAAGAGAAATTCAATAATTATCACATGCACATAGAGTTCATGCTGCCTTATAAGCCAGATGCCCGTGGTCAAGGTCGTGGTAACAGTGGTTTTTACCAAGTAGATCACTATGAAGTTCAGGTACTAGATTCATTTGGTCTTCACGGGGAAACAAATGAGTGTGGTGGAGTTTATAAAAAAGCGACTCCAAGAATAAATATGGCTATGCCTCCACTAACGTGGCAAACATACGATGTCGACTTCACAAATGCAGTAGTTGAGAACGGTAAAGTTGTTAAGCATGCAACTATGACTTTGAGACATAACGGTGTTTTGATCCATGAAAATCTTGAGATAGTAGGCAAGACTGGTGGTGCTCGCAAAGATCCTATCGGTACTCCTGGTCCAATCCGCTTTCAAGGACATGGCAATCCAGTACAATACAGAAATGTTTGGGTTATCAAAAAGTAACCAATTTTAGATAGTTAAATTTATAAGCCTTGCAGAGTTTTTCTCCGCAAGGCTTTTTTTGTATGTTGCCGCATCATTAGTTTAGATAACGACAGATACTTTTTTCCCTTTTTCAGTAAGATGATTAATCCATTAAAATAGTTTTCTCAATTATCGTTTTGTAGAGGATCAAGAGCGTGTTTTCTTTGCCAATTACGAGATTTTTCGGATCGCGAGTTATCACTGCTTTATTTTGATTTTTTGCTATTAAATATCTTTATTTATGCGAAGTTTGATTGTGGTGATTTCTTTAGTTCAACCCTAGCAAAATTTGCGTAGGATAATATCATTTCTTAGTTGTACACTTTTATATGACCCAGGACAGTTTGAGTCTGCTCAACTTTTGGGTTCAATAATGTTCTTAATATTTATCCGTACTTTAAATTGGAGTTTTTAACATTATTTTATAAGAGTATTTATATTGAATTGATTGTTGAAATTAGGAATAGAAAATGAAGTACTTATTGGTAGTTGCTTTGGTGATACTAACATCCTGTGCAGGGACAACAGCTAGAACATTTAATGAACTAAATAATGGGATGTCTCAAGAAGTTACTATGGAGAAGCTTGGTAAAGCTAGTTCTGTACTTCAAAAAGATGATATGGAAATGCATACCTATACAAACTTGTACGGCATGAGACGCGATCATTGTAATACATGTACTAAAACGGTAGCTAAGTGTGACTACTTTGTTGTATACAAAAATGGAACTCTTATAGAATTTGGTCCTACACATTTCAGAGCCACTCCTAACCCCAGTGTAACACAAGCTTTCTTTAGTGAGCGAACAAAGTAAAGCCTTTTCATTGCGCGGTAATCATAAATAACCGATAGTACTATCGTTATTCTTCTGATGATTTAGTAAAATTCAATCAGAAGTTATGGTAGTACTTTACTTTCTATGGAACACTTTTTTTTATTTAAATTACAAATGAAACTTTCGTTCAACTTGCTGTAGAACTCACAAGAAGTCTTTAGCATCGATTTTGACAAATCTAGATGTGGCTTTTCGTAACGCTTGAAATTACATTTGGTTTATTCCTTAAAGACCGTTGTCGGTATAAAAAAGGTTTAATCGAAAAAACGTGTTCGTAGTTTTTTTTACCTATATTGATTAGTGATGGTGGCGTTCTTCAGTTTAATCGGAAAAACTATCCTGTTATATGGCCCTTTTCGGTGAATGACTATGCTTATATAATGGATGCTATTTTAAGTAGGGGAAATTAAGTAGCACTGTTTGCTTAAGCTTAAGCATCTAGATATATAATTTGACCTAGATAAAGACATTGAGAACCAGCACGAATTACATTATAATTTACATTTGGTTTATGCAGACTTAGCAAAGTTTCTAAAAAGAATGGTTTTTTCTTTGGGGATTTAACAATTTTAGAATAAAGCTTGCGTATACTGTCTAGAGTTTTTTGAATTTAGTAATGGTTTATTATGTCAAGCACAGAGACTGCAGAGAAAATAGAGAAGAAGCCGGCGGTAAAATGTCGAGTTTTTGATCTGGATAAAACTGCAACGACGACGATAGGCCGTTCTACTAATTGTGACATAACCATCGACAAGAAAGTCGTTTCGAGTAAGCATGCCAGCATCTTTTTTATCAATGATCAATGCTATATAGAAGATCATGAAAGTTCGAATGGCACGAGAGTAAATGGCTTACCTATATCAGCCACAAACAAGCTTAACTTAAATGATATAGTCCGTATCGGAGATTATACATTTGCTTTAGTTTGTGAAGTTTCTGCTACAAAGGGCAAACATTTTTATTTTGAAATTCGCAAAATTCAAGCACGAGCAAACAAACCTGAAGTTGCTGCATCGCCATCTAATGATTCTCCCTCTAAATCAGAAGAGTCTTCGAAGTCCTCAGACGAAAAGGCTCCTAGTGGAACTCAAAAAATCGAGGATGACGCGAATGAAACGTCTCCTAAACCAGAAGAGCCTTCGAAGTCCTCAGACGAAAAGGCTCCTAGTGGAACTCAAAAAATAGAAGAAGCTATAAAAACTTCAGAAGAGTCAAAGACTAAAGACTTTGATAAGAAGGGCGAGGAAAAAGAGACTTCAGGCAAAACTCAAAAAAACGATTCTTCTAAGAAAGAGAATTCTAAAAAGAACTCTAAGAAAAAGTCTAAATCCACTAAAAAAGCACTTAAAGAAAAACGACACGCAGCTTATTTGAAGAAGCTTGGTGCAAGTGTCGCTGGACGCCTAAAAGACGTCAAGCTAAATCGAAAGTCTGTCATGACTAAGATCAAGCAGGTTTCAATCGTATCGGTTATTGCCCACTTGGCATTTTTCTATGTAGTTGAGACATTTTTCAAGTTTGGTGGCGATGGTACAGAGAAGAGTATCAAAGAGATAATTGTTACGATGAAAGATGAAGAGCAACTGTTGAAGATACCAGATCAACCAATCATCGAAGAACCTGAACCGGAAGTTCAAGAAGCTAGCGTTGGAGAGATAAGTCTGGCTCAAGTTTTAAACCCAGAAGCTCAAAACTTTTCAAGTATCATGTCTGAGTCTGTGAGTGATGCAATGACTGGAGATGTCTCCTTAAGTGCGGGAGGGGCTCAAATAGGAGATGTAACTTTAGGAAAAGGAATGAATGGCCGCGATGGTACATTTATGAAACGTGTCCTTGGGAATAAAGGTCGTTATGGGGATGTGGATGTCAGACTGACGCTTATTTGGAATGGCACTTCAGACTTAGATCTTCACTCAACAACACCTCATGAAGAAGCTATTTTTTATGGACGTAAGGAAGTGGGGAATGGTGTGTTAGATATTGATAAAAATGCGACAGACCCAGTTCCAAACCCAGTCGAAAATATAATCTGGCAGGATTCCGAAGATGGTATTTTTACAGTTTCTCTGGTTCTATTTGCACCTCGAAACGAAAAGCCGGTTCCATTTAAGGTGGAGTTTTCGATTTTCGGTGACATCTACTACTACAAAGGGCAAGTGAATAAGAAGTACCATGAGAAGAAAAATATCGATATAGTCTCTTTTGAAGTAAGAGGCGATAAATATAAAATTATAAAATCGATCAATGATATACCGGCTCGTTCAGTTCCCGAAGTGGAAGTTGATTTAGTTGTTCCGTGAGTGTGTGAATTTATAATTTCCTGCAGTACTCTTAGATTACCTTTATTTTTATTTTGGTATAAATCTATAAATGAAAAATACTCAAGAACGCTTCGGTCGTCCAAATGACGATGGTCCATCTTTACTTAAGCAGCTACCTATATTAGGTCGACGTGTTATTCGTCACCCTGAGCCAAATATGGTTCTGCCGCATACTCTAAAGTATCATCAATTGATCTATGTACACAAAGGCGATATGAGTATTTGGATTAATGGTCACATCTATGAAATACACGAAAAAGAACTCATCGTTATTCAGCCTTATCAAACTATGGCTTTTCTCAAAGGCGCTTTCCCAAAAGGAGAACACTACTTTGCTCAATTTGATTTGTTTGAGTTTGAGGAAAGCTCGATTAATGAATCTTTAAGTGTTTTCCTAAGGAAAAAGTTTCCAATCGTTTTATATGCCGGCGAGCGCTTTTTAACTCCTTGTAAGGCTTTGCTAAAGGAGTTCAAAGAAACACATTTTTATTCGCAAGAAATGGCGACTCATTTATTTGAGATACTGAAGATAAATTTATTAAGGCTATTTGATGCAGAATTCGGTCACCATAAAGACTTACTGATCGATTCTGACTTTTTTGAAAAGGTAAATCTCTATGTAGATGAAAACTTAGATAGGGTTGTTACAGTCAAAGAATTATCGGAATTGTGTGGTTTTAGCGAAAATCATTTTCGAAACCTTTTTAAGAAGTTGACCGACATGTCTCCGCTTCATTTTATCAATACCAAGAAGCTTAATGCTGCGAGAGAAATGCTCATCAATGAAAGTATGAACATCACAGATATATCTTTTGCTCTCGGTTTTTCTTCCTGCCAATACTTTTCGACATTCTTTAAAAAACAAACCTCTATGAGCCCGATAGATTATCGGAAATCAGCCATAGAGCTTTGTAAGAAAAGTGTCCATAAGAGCGTATTGGCTTCTGAAGCTGCTGCTCAGCTAGATAGTCACTTTAAACTTTTGTAAGACAAGCCTATAGTTGCAGCAAATCCGCCGATGCCTAAGAAGAAGATAAGTATGCCTCCGTAAGATGCTTTATTCTCTAGTCTAGAGACGGTGTTGTGTCCATCTACTCGAAGCTTTCCGGGAACATAAGCTATTTCTATTTTATTATCCGCTGGTGCTTGCCAGTCGAGGTCGACTCTATCGTAACCAGTGCATTCTTTACCATCTTTATCTGTAAATTTATATAGCACATGCTTCATACTACTATCACGATTGCGACGCCCTGTAATTTTGGCAAATTTCTTTACTTGAGCTGTAGTAGATTCACTGCTTACCATATAAGAGATGTCTTCACATCCTTTCCATAAGCCAAAAATAGTTAGAATTGCACAAAAACCTAGAATCTTAAGTACTACCATTGAGTTGTCAGCCATGACGATGTTCCCTTAATTTAATTACTACTATCGTAGATTTACGAATAGTTGCCCTTGATACTTAAGCACTCCTTTACTTTTTGTAGGAGTGCTTTTTTGAAATTACTTTATAAGTTTTTCTAACTCGATAGCTAAGGCATCGCCAATACGCTTATGAAACTTATGATTTGGGTGCCAGTGTCCGCCCATATCATGCATGCCACTAGACTTCTCGAGTTGGATGACTGCTGTATTTGGGGAACCTTTGAGGGATTCACCAACCCAATCAGTCATGATTGGGTAAAGCTTGTTGTTATACATAGGCCCAACCAAGCCGACAATAAACGCTTTAGGATAGTAGCTTCTTAAGCGCTTCGTGAACTTCTTGTAGGCGTTAATGTATTCATCTTTGTTTAGTCCACCATGAGCATTGTCGTTTGTGCCAAGGTTTATACAGATGACGTCTGGTGAATAAGTTTTATGATCCCATTTTAGCTTAGGGTTATGTGGGATAGCTCGATCAAAGATCAACGGAATGGTATTTTCATATCTTTTCTTTGGTTCATTCTTAGGACTATTATTGCGAACCATACCACGACCAGACCAGGCGACAGAGGTGAATTCATAATTTATTTTTTGACTCGCGATGAACCCGTAAGTTTGGAGTATGTCTTCTGTATCTATAGAGTAACCGTCATTTACGGACTTTCCGAGATTTCCATAACCACAAGTAATGGAGTCTCCGATAAAGAGGATGCGTTTTGAAGGAACTTCAGTTTTTAAAAGCTTACCATCTTTAATCGAAATGGAGTGAAGTTGCAGTTCGCCAGTATGTGCTTCGGTACTTTTTATAATTCTAAGAGTGTTATTCTCAGTGCTTTTAGCTGTGACTTTATAGGTGTGCTTACCTTTATTGATTTTAATCCATGGCTGAGCTTGGCCATTTATAAGAATGCTTAGATAAGCAGGGCCTCGTTTATTTGTCATCTCAAACTCTACTTGAGAGCCTGTAAAGCTTAGCTGAAAGCCACTAGAACCCCACCCAAAAGTTTTATCTGCAGTTACACGGCCGAAGTAGTGGATGAGAGAATTGTCTACTTTATAAGTATTTTGGGCTTGGAGAGAAGTAGTTAGAAATAGCAGAAGTGCTATAGCGATAGTTCTATTCATTGTTTTATTCCTTTACACACATTTACAACAGGCAAAAAAATAACACAGAAAATTTTATATTCTCTGTGTTATCAATGAAAACTATATCTATATAAAACTAAGCGTAGCTTATGTTTGGATGGAAGATAGCAACGGCTCCTGTTGATCCTGTCGGGATAAACTCTGAAGCTTCTGTGATCTGTATACCAAGTTCATCTGCTTTCAGAAGGTCGTAGATAACTTTGTTGTTATGAATGTCTTCCATAGCAGGGTAGCCCGGGCTAAAGCGACAGCCAAAGTCTGTTGCTAGTCCACAACGTTTACGAGCGTCTACATGACACTCTTGAGCCATATCTTCGGCTACACGGTCTGAAAGGCCTTGTAGTAAGAAAGATGGTTCGAGGTCACCATTATCACGAAATTTATTGATTTGAGTGTCAACATCACTACCACAACTCGAAATCTGTAAACCGATCATGTCCATCTTGCCACTTTCGACAGTGTGCATGTACTGAGTTACTTGCCACTTGTCTTTACGGCCATTGACTTGATTGAAAGTAAGTCTTGCCACTTCTTTTGAGTGGTCATTTATATCGTAGATAGCAACAATGCCAGGCTCGACTACTTGAGCTGGGAATATACCATAGCGTGAAATAGGAGTGATCCATTTATGTCTATCGGCATCTGAAACCCACTTATCGCGTAAAGCGTTAAGATCATCCTCAGTAACGCCTTTTTTGGCCCAAGCCTTTTTACCGCCGAAGTCCCAGTTAAGTCCATAAAGAGTTCTTAGATCAAAGTGCTCTTTAAGGTCAGAGATAGGCATATTGAAGTCGTAAAGACCGTATGGAGTCATTTCGTGTTTATGATCAGCTAAGTCAATTTCACGCCACTCAAGAGTCGCGTTTTGTTCTGCATTTCTAGCAGCTTGTTCTTTAGCTATGCGATAGAACCGCTTAAGCTTTTCAGAGTTCTCTTCGATAAGAGGTATGCGTTTCTTTTCATCAACGAGAGCATTCATGACGTTGACACCATCCATACCAGACTGACAATAGAAAACACGACGGTTCATTTCATCAAAACTGTCCTGGCCATACATAGAGACATACGCAGCATGTCGGCTGTTAACTGGAGCACCACCAATAAGGAGTGGGAAATCAACGCCTTTCTCTTTCTGCATCTGCTGAACAGTGATCATGTGATTTGAAGTCTGAACAAGTAGAGCACTCATGCCAATAGCATCGGCATTTTCTCTTATGGCAGTATCAATAAACTCTTCAAGAGGAACCTGAACCCCAAGGTCGATAACTCTGTAGCCATAGTTTTCTAAAAGTGTTTTAGCTAGGTCTTTACCGATACTGTGAACATCTTGGTAGACCGTTCCTATGACAACAACACCTTTGTATTGAATAGCTTCGTTTGGATCAACGCCACTTTCATTTTTCATGTATGTTTCAAGAAAACCCATACAGTGTTTCATGACATCGGCAGATTTTAGTAGGTGAGGAAGACTGACTTCACCGCGACCAAAACCGTCACCTAGTTCTTTCATGGCGACCATGAGGTAGTCATTTATGAAATCTAGTGGATTGTGTCGATCGACAAGGTCTTTCATGGTAAGAGCAATTTTATCTTTGTAGGTGTAAGTAAATTCACCTTTCTCGAAAGTTCCTTCAGATCTTTCTTTGAAACCGTCTTTGATCTTTTCACAGACCTGAACTTCTTGCTCTAAATCGTCATAACTTGTCTTTCTTACGACAACGTTACCTTTCTTACGTTCGGCGATGTCTTCTAACTCTGCAAATGCATCGAGATCACGCTCGAAGATAACTTTAAGACAAAGGTCATAGTCGTACTTATCTAGTGACTCGACAGGAACGTAGTGGTTTGGATTTAAAATAGCGGCATCAAGACCTCTTTTACGGCCTTCATCTAGAAAGACAGAAGTCAGAGCTTTACGCATATAAGGCTTTTTCGCCAAACCATTTGTTAGGTTACCAACACCGATGGAAGTCATGATGTCTGGGTGAATAGACTTTATACGTTCGATAGAATCTAGAGACTCTACTGAGAAGTTCATGTTTTCATCAGACTCTGAACCGATAGGGAAGCCATTTATATCGATCATAAGTTGATCAGGAGTTACACCATACCTGGCACACTCTTCAACGATTCTTACTGAAAGCTCATACTTTTTGTCTGCTGTAAGTGCAGGTCCATCGCCATCTGTAACGAGGGCTATATAGACAGGATTATGATGAGCTGTTAAAGGGACGATCGCATCGATTTTAGAAACGCCAGGTTGATGTTCTTCAAGAGCTATTGAGTTTACAATTGGACGACCAGGGTAGATGTCAATTGCAGCTTCAAGGGCGTCAACAGCAAATGAGTCGATACACATAACACCTTGGAAGTCAGCTGTCATCTTATAAATAACATCTGGTAAAACTTTATCAGTCTCAACAATGTTTGAGTCCATACATACATCGATGATGTCGATGCCTAGGTCTCTTACCTGTTCTGAGACAACTTCTTCGAGAGCTTCATAGTCGATGTTCGATGCTTCTTCGACTGCAACACGGACTTTCTTAGATCCACGAGCATTTAGTCTTTCACCGATCTGAATAAGATTGTTAGTAGAGTCGAGATCTACAGCAACCTGAGGACCAGAAACTAAGTTGGCTTTCTTCGGTGTTCTGACTGCGCGTTTTACAGTTTTTACAGCTTTGGCTATTTCGCGAATATGAGCTGGAGTTGTACCGCAGCAACCACCGACAATATTGATGCCGTGAGTTTCAACAAAGTCTTTCATGTACTCAGCCATCTTCTCAGGCTGTAGTGGATAAACTGTTTCACCATTAACAGAAATAGGTTGACCAGCATTTGGCACAACAGAAATAGGCAGGTGAGAGTATTCTGCCATCTTTGGAACGACTTTATCCATAAGTTCTGGACCGACTGTACAGTTGATGCCAAAGACATCTATGCCTATACCAGATACGGCAGAGTAGGCTGCTAGTATGTCAGTGTTGAAAATCTGCATCTTACAGAATTGGTCAACAGTGACCTGAGCCATGATTGGTACTTTGTAGCCTTTTTCTTCAAAAGCGTCTTTCGCACCTGTAATGGCAGCTTTAAGCTCAAGTACATCTTGTTGTGTTTCAAAAAGTAGTATGTCTGCACCACCGTCCATAAGTCCACAAACTTGATGGTAGAAGTTCTTACGGATAGTCGGGAAGTCAGCTTTGTTAAGGTTCGCTTGAGTTGATGACAAAACCCAGTTAGAAGGTCCAATAGAACCAGCAACGTACAAAGGGCGACCGTCATACTCAGGAAGTAGCTTGTACTTATCGATGGCATTTCTAGCAACTTTTACACCATCAACATTGAAGCGGTAAGTAAGCTTCTCGTAGTCGTTTTCGTGAAAGTCTAGGCCTTCAGGAAGTGGAGCAAAGTCACTAAGGTCGATATTTGAAAAATCGAATTCTTTTAGACGTAGAGGAGTTGCACCAAAAGTATTTGTTTCGAGGATATTTGCACCAGCTTTTAGGTACTCCATATGAATTTCATCGCAGAGTTCGTCTGGTCTAGAGTAAACGAGTAGGTCAGATAACATGGCGTACTCGGCACCACCGTATGCAGACTCGGGTAACTTGAGCTGCTGCACCATTGAGCCCATGGCTCCATCTATAACTAAAACTTGTTTTTCTAATTCTTCTAAAAAGCTGTTCACTGGCATGTCCTGAAAGTCTTGAATATATCTATGGTTTCTACAATTATTCGGCAACTATATTCCTATATGCGAATATTTCAATAAAGTGCACATTTAACATAAATGAATTGGCCGAATTACATCCATCGCAGCATAGTACTGTATCTTTAAATAATAATGTCAAGTAAACGGGGATAATCTTATGAAAAAAGCGAAAAAGATAGTCGGAGTTCTAATCGGCTTATTAGTCGTTGGTTTAGTTGTAGGCTACTTCTTTTTGGGCAGCATCATTTCTACTGGTGTCGAAACTGTCGGTCCTAAACTCACAAAAGGTGATGTGAAGCTCGATTCTGCATCCTTGAGTATCTTTGGTTCAGGTGGAATAAAAGGACTTGAAATCGGTAACCCGAAAAATGGTGACTTTTCATCTCCATTTGCTTTCAAAATGGGCAGTGTAGATGTTAGCGTTCAGATTGGGTCTGTTACATCAGACAAAATTGTGGTTAATTCGATCATCGTTGATGGCGCTGAGCTTTGTTGGGAAGGAATGGCCGGTTCTAACCACCAACAAATACTAGAAAATATTCAGGAATTCGCTGGTCCTGCAGAAGAGAAAACTGAAGAGGGTGAAAAACCTTCAGAGGAACCAGGTAAAGAAAAGTCACTAGAAATAAAGCTTTTTAAAATGACGAATACTAAAATTCATCTTTATGGATTTGGTAAGAAGCTTACTGAGATAACACTACCAGATTTCGAAAAAGAAGGAATTGGTAGTGACACAGAAGGCGGCATGAAGATGAGTGATTCTATTGGTGTTTTATATGCTTCGATGCTTGGTAGCATTACTCAATTCCTAGAAAACTCAAAAAGTGTTTTAGGAGACTCTTGGGGTGCTCTTTCTGAATCTGGCAGCAAGGCCGTTGATTCAGTTAAGGAAGGAACGAAAGGCGTTGTTGACGGCATAAAGAATATTTTTAAGTAATTCCCTTCTATGGGCTGGTAGTCTCCAGCCTATTTTTTTACATTGATAGCGTAATATTACCCCCAATTTTGGTATATACTGAATGATTAAAGTTCCTCAGTGTGTGTTCGAGCTGGGCTAATTATATATAAAGGCACTATCAATGACTCTACAAAGTAAAGTACTCTCTACTTTTTTCTTGCTAATTTTCTCCATGGTATCTGCGTATTCTGCAGATAAGCCCAATATCGTTTTTATCTTGGCTGACGACCTCGGCTATGGTGATCTAAAAGCAAATAATCCAGAATCTAAAAACTCAGCTCCGGCTATAGATAGTATAGCTTCCGAGGGAATGATTTTTACAGATATGCACTCAGCGGCTTCATGGTGTGTGCCTTCACGTTATGGCTTAATGACTTCAACTTACCCATTTAAAAATACTAATAGATGGACAAAGATGGCGGTTATCGGTAAAGATGAAATGACTCTGCCTAAAATGCTTAAAGCAAATGGTTACTCAACTGCGATGATTGGTAAATGGCACTTAGGTTTCGATACAGGTATGGACTTCCACGCAGACAAACTAACGGGTGGACCTTTTGATCGTGGCTTTGACTATTTTTATGGTTTACCTCATTCACTAGATATACAGCCTTACTTGTACATCGAAAACGATAAAGCTGTTCAAAAACCAACCGGTAAAGTTGGCGATAGAGGACCAACTGATCCAAACTGGACTAAGATCCAAGGTGAATTCTATCGTAAAGGTGAGTGTGCTCCAAACTTCAAACACGAAGAAGTACTCGATATTTTAGCAGACCGTTCAGCTCAAAAAATAAAAGATCACGCTAAAAGTAGCGATAAGCCTCTTTTTCTTTACGTTCCACTAACTGCACCTCATACACCTTGGCTGCCTGGTGAGCGTTTTGTTAAGAATTCACCAAACGGTCTTTATGGTGCTTTCGTTGCTCATGTCGATGATTGTGTTAAAAGAATTGATCAAGCTATCACAGATGCTGGTATAAAAGACAATACGATCATCATCATCACTAGTGATAATGGCCCAGTATGGTACGACAAAGATGAAGAACGCACTGGTCACAAGTCAAATGGCGCACTTCGCGGTATGAAGGCAGATGCTTGGGAAGGCGGTCACCGTGTTCCATTTATCGTTAGATGGCCAAAAGGAATCAAAGCTGGAGTTCGTTATGATGGACTTGCGAGTTTCTTAGATGTACTACCAACTATGGCAGATGTTGTTGGTGACGAAACTCACAGCAAAAAATATAAAGATGGACTTTCACTTGGTAAAGCGTTTAATGATTCTCAGAGAAGTGAACTTGTCCATTTAGATAAAGTTTCACATTTAGCTATACGTTATAAAGACTGGAAATATATCCCATTTCTTGGTAGTGGTGGTTTCAGTAAGCCTAAGTATATCAAAGCTAAAAAGGGTGGTCCAACAGGACAACTTTACAATCTTGCCAAAGATCTTGGTGAGCAAAAGAACTTGTTTTCGGAATACCCAGAACTCGTTAAAGAACTTCATGACAAAATAGAAAAAGCCAAGAAGTAATCTACTAAATTTTCGACATGTAGCCCGGAGCACCTTGTGTGTTCTGGGCTTTTTTGTGTAGATGACCAAAATGTCATGGAGGGAAGGCTTTAATCCAAAACAAGAAGTCTAGATTCATAACAGCTTCATTAA
Source organism: Lentisphaeraceae bacterium (assembly GCA_021232515.1). Taxonomy (GTDB): domain Bacteria; phylum Verrucomicrobiota; class Lentisphaeria; order Lentisphaerales; family Lentisphaeraceae; genus JAKVBD01. The sequence continues at coordinate 54,552 of JAJPOQ010000091.1, read as the reverse complement.
ATGAAAGGAGAAAATAATGAAACTGCTAACTGTACTTGTATCACTAAGCCTACTAAGCGTCACTACTTATGCTGAAGAAAAAAAAGCTGAACCAGTAAAGAAAGAAGTTAAGAAAGAGACTCCAAAAGCGAAAGAAGCTCCAACTAAGAATGAGGAAGCTTCAAAAGAGACTCCAAAGAAAAAAGAAACTGCTAAGAAAAAGATGAAGTAATAGTCTTTTTTAGGATACTATCCGGAAAGTATCCTATAGGTTTTTTAGGGGCAATGTGATCAAAAACGTTGTCCCTTTTTTTGTATCTTCAACAGAAACTTCACCTTCATGTAACTCTATGTATGACTTTACTAAACTAAGCCCAAGTCCTGAACCTGGCGAATTCCTAGCTTCATCAGATCTGAAAAAGCGATCGAAGATTCGTTCTCGGTTTTCAATAGATATACCAGATCCTTCATCAGATACACGCAGTTCAGCATTATTGTTTTTAGATATCAATGAAAGAATGATTTCTCCTTCGGATGAATACTTCAATGCATTGTCGACTAAGTTAGCGATAGACCTCTCTATACGAGTTGAGTCTCCAACTATATAGCAAGCTTGTTCAGGTAGCTTAACGGTCATCTTTATACCTTTATCTTCAGCAGCAGGCGAGAACATCTCGTGACAATCTTCAAGTATTTCCTGTAAGTTGATCTTCTCTTCGCCTTTAGAAACTATTCCAGCTTCACATTGAGATAAGGCCAATATGTCATTGATGATGTTCGCTTGTATATCGCACTCGTCAATAATCCTCGTAAAGACCTCTTGTTTTTCGGTGTCGTTTAGAAGTGAATTTTCAGCAAGGCCTCGTATACGAGTGACTGGTGTCCGCAAATCGTGAGCAGCACTATTGGTTATCTCTCCCATTTCAAAAATAAGCTTCTCAAGTTGATCTGCCATGGAATTAAAAGAGGTGCTTAAACGAGAAACTTCAGATGTCATTCCTTTAACTTTTGCTCGTGCTTTAAGGTTGCCTTGTCCGAAATCTTCAGCAGTTGAAGAAATAGTTTTTAAGCCTCTTAAAGACCAAGCTATAAATAACCAGGATAAGAAGGCGGCACCTATCACAGAAGCGATGACAGCTTGTGAGAATAACTTTTGATTTCGTGCTATATCATTTTGGTGGTCATTTAGCGATGCACAGAGAACCAAGCTAAATGGTTTTTTTAGGTCAACTTTATAAACTCTGAGAGTCTCAGAAACTAAATTGAATTTTATTGTAAACACTTCATTCGTCGGAGAGTTTTCAAAATGCTTTGCTGCTAATTGCTGAAAAGACTCTAATGATGCTTTTTGTAGTAGGATAGCATCGTCATAGATAAGTATATAAGACTCTTTATGCATCTTACTTTGAGAAGAGTAAGCATCGAGTATATCGCCATATTCCTCTTCAGGATTAGCTGAAAATTGTATGTTTCGTTCTTCAAAGTCATGCTTTAAGAATTTTGCGGTTTCGATAAGTCTGTTATCTATATTATCTAAACTTTCATGGACATATTTTTTTTGAAGCCAAGAAAAGGTGATGATGCTAAATAAAGATATGAAGATAACAAATAAGGCAATGAGTCTGAACTTTAGACTCGTAAAAAACTTCACTTTAAGCCTCTGCAGTTATGGTGTAACCACCACCACGAACAGTTTGAATCATCGAGTGCTCAAAGTCTCCATCGACTTTCTTTCTTAAGCGACAGAGTCTTGAATCAACGATGTTTGTCGAAGGTACAAATGAGTAGTTCCAAACATTCTCAACGATCATTTTTCGAGTAACAAGCTTATCTTGTCTTTTGACCAAGTACTCCAAAAGGGCGTATTCTTTAGGCTGCAAATCTATGACTGTACCTGAACGTTGAACAGTTCGTTCTTTAGTGTCTAAAGTTAACTCGCCACAGTAGATGAATCGTTCGTTGTCGGTACGACGGACAAGCACTTCTAAACGGACAAGCAGTTCAGAGAGAGCAAAAGGCTTAACTAAATAATCATCGCCGCCATTTTTGAGTCCTTGGACGCGGTCATCTACCGTGTCTTTCGCACTTAAGATTAAAACTGGAGTCATATTTGCCGACGAGCGCATTTCTTCGATCATTTCAAGACCAGTCATTTCGGGCATCATAATATCGGTGATTACAACATCATAGGTATTTCGAGATAGAGAGATAAGTCCTTCTTTGCCATTTCCTACAGCATCGACAGACCAGCTAGCATCTTTGAGCCCCTGAACTAGAAATTCGCTAATCTTTTTATCGTCTTCAACTACGAGTACTTTCATATTCTCACCTTAAAATGACGGAGTAATCAAAATGTCACTTTTGTTGAAATTTTCAATTCATTGAGAACTTAGAAGCTTTAATATTATTTAGGAGGGGAGTGTCTCTAGGAAAAGTCTGAACCTATCTGCTATGACTTGAGCAGGTACTTCAGAAAGAAGAGTGGATTCTTTATCGATCTTATCTAGACTCATTGGTTTTGTCGTGGTTTGAGTTTCATGGATTACGGCAGAAGAGTGGTCTTTGTTATGCCAGACAGGCCCTTGAATCAATAATGCAGGAGTTTCCAATGCATTCGCAAGGTGTAAGACTAAAGTGTCAACAGTGAGCACCGCTTTACATTGTTTTATGTATATAGCTAACTCACCAATGGTATCACACGGATTATCAAAGTTCCAAACCGTGTAGTCTTGTGCTAAGTTTCGAATTAACTCTATTCGTGGTCCATAGGTTTTGGCTGGCCACATTGCTTGAGTATGAATGAGAACACTATTGTCAGCAACCTTTATATCTTTGTCACAGTATGGATTAAGTAGATTTTTATAGCACTCTAACTTTGATACGCCTAAAAGAGAGAATAACAAGTCTCGTGATTTTTGTATCTCAAAACTAGAACACCAGTGATGAGAGCTTTCATAGTTCGAGCTAAACTTAGAGCAAAGACTTCCCCAATAAGGAATATTTTTGTTTTGCATCACTCTGGCTACTTCCAAATCAAAAAAGCTCCCTCCAAGACCAATGATAAGATCTGGTGTATTAGCTTCAAATAACTTTGAAATAGCGGTTTCATTATCATTGAATCTCTTTAGATAATCTTCAGGAAGAGGTTCTACTTTGAATTCTTCTTGTATGCCTAAGGCACTTTCTAGAACTTCTCTTACGTGCAAAGTGACTTTAGCCCCCATTTGACTACAAGCTTTAGCTAGTGGAAGAGCAAAGCGTACTGCATCGCCTAAACCATGAATACAGACTATATGAATATTTTTGGTTTTATAGTCTTTCAGGGGCCAAGGCTGATTTATTCCGTCATTGACTTTGAAACCTTTTATAGCTTTCTCTAACTTGTCGACAATCAATACTGGGTGGATGTCTTCAAGGCATGAATCACTTCGGCCTAGTTGACTACATGTACTTTTTAGACAAGGAAAACATGGTTGTTTAGAAACTATATAATTTTCATTTTGCTTACGGATAGAGTTTTTTGCCAATAAAGACACTACAGGTATTTCGGAATACTGAGCCAGCATTCCTATGTAGCCCCCATTTGAGATAACTGCGGTAGCCGATTTTAATAAACTTATAGCTTGTTGTGGAGCTAATTCTGACGTCTCAATACATTTAAAATTCTGAGACTCTAATAAGCTTTGCAAGGTTTCTAGGTGTTTATAGTGCTTAGTTGTTTTGTCTTTGGATAATTCTAAGAGAATTATTTTTTGCTTAATCTGTGACGTCTTTATTAACGGGAAGTTTTTGGATCTATACGGTTTTAAATCTAGTAGTTTTAAGTAATGATCCCGTAAACTGGTGATCTTATTGGATTCATAAAATGAATTTGCTTCAAGTTTACGTCCAACCTCAGTTTTCCCATAAGTATTTGAAGCTGATATATCATTGCCTTCTAAATAAAGACCGTGAACTGCAGAAAGTTTTCTTAATTCCCCAAGTAACATACAAATGGAACTTAGATGAGAATAGTTATAGTATGAGGTTTGCTCTGTATGGATTTTTGCTAGAGTTTGAGAAAGCTCATCGATGTTTTTTAATTGGTCAGCAGATAAATACTCTGCACTATCGAGGTCTAAAAGTAGTTCAGGGACTAAGTCTTTAAGAGTTTCTATAGCGACTAAATGTACAACATCATATTTTTCTTGTAGCCTATGAAGCACAGCCGTTCCGTGAGAAACAAAGTCATCTCTAGCTTGGGTGAAGAAAAATATTGCTGTTGTCGTGCTCATGAAACCTCTATTCTTTATACAAATAGAACTCATTTGCTATGCCAAATAAAAGGGATCTGTCAAACTACGCTATAAGTGAGGCGTTGTACTCGAAAAAGGTCTTAGATGAAAACGTTTTTTATAGTCATATTTTCACTTCTATTTGTTGCTGGATATGCTGAGCAGAAATCTGTTTATATTGGTACACATAGCGATACAAACAGTAAAGGTTTATACAAGGTTCAACTCAACTCAGAGACAGGTGATATAGGAGACATGAAACTGGTACTGGAAGAGTTCGGGACGAGCATAGTTTCATCAAAGATAAATGGAAGCTTTCTCTATACTTGTGGTAATGATGAAAAGGGGGGAGTTCTAAGTATCTTCGATACAGTGACTGGAAAACAAGTATTCTCTGGAAACACTGCAGGCGAAGGGCCATGCTATATAGAGTTATCTAATGACCGCCAGTATTTATTTATCGCAAACATACAAAGTGGTAGTGTTAGTTCATATAAAATAGGCGATAATGGTTCGTCTTTAACATATATTGATCAGTTCAAATTACCTGAAAGTATAAAGTTTAGGCCTCATGCAGCAAAATTAAGCCCAGATAATCGTTTCCTGTTAGTTCCAGCAATCAATCTAAATACCATTTATGTTTTGAGGAATAATCTAGGTAAGCTTAAATTGGCTCATCAGTACAAAAGAGAAGACTTTAAAGGCCCAAGGCACATAACATTTTCAAATGATGGAAAGTTCTCTTACTTAGTAAATCAAACTGGTGAATCGGTTAGTTCCTTTAATTATTTATCTAAAACTGGTGAGTTGGTTTTTATTGAAAATGTACAGGCTTTGGAGAGCCAGTATTTACAGATTAATAATCACATATCAGAAATAAAGGTTCATCCGAATAATCGCTTTGTCTATGTTGCGAATAGAGGTCACGACTCCATAGCTTTACTTTACCGGAATCCTGATAGTGGTAGACTTGAATTTCAAAAAACTTATTCGTCAAAAGGGAACGCACCTTGGAGCTTTGACCTCACAGAGAACGGTAAATTTCTCATTTGTAGCAATGGAAAGAGCGGAACTCTTCATTCGTTTGAAATTGATTTAGAAACTGGCGAGCTGATAGATCTAGAAAAGACTCTCAAAATAGGTAAGCGACTTAGTTCTGTACGAATCTTTGACAGAGAATAGATTTTTTGGGTATTTGTGGTATTTCTTTGTCAAAATAATTACAGGAAACTTATTATGGCAAAAGGTCGTGATGAACATCAAGCAAGGCAGAGTGAACTTGATTCATTTGGCAAAGATCTAGCAAAGCGAAGTAAGTCAAAGTGTGAGCTTTGTGGCGAAAGTACTAGTTTAGGAGTCTATGAAGTTCCTCCAGTTGTCGACCCTGAGTTTGAAAAGTGTATCATGATTTGTGAGCCATGTAAGCTTCAAGTTGAAGACCCTAAGAAGATTAACGTCAACCATTGGCATTGTCTAAACGATACTGCATGGAGTGAAGTTCCAGCAGTACAAGTTGTCGTTTGGCGCTTACTTGGTCAGCTTTCCTCGGAAAGTTGGGCTGAAGACTTAAAGGATCAACTTTATCTTGATGAAGAAATCATCGAATGGGCTGAAAATGACGGTTCAGCATCTAAATCAACAACACTTGATTGTAACGGAGTGCCACTCAATTCTGGAGACTCAGTAACCGTTATAAAAGACCTCGATGTAAAAGGTGCAGGTTTCACTGCTAAACGTGGAACAGTTGTGAAGAATATTCATCTCACAACAAACCCTGAGCATATTGAAGGAAGGGTAAATAAAACCAAGATTGTCTTAAAAACCTGTTTCCTTAAAAAAGTAAACTAAGACTTAAGCTTTGGATAAGATGTAGATCTTACCTCTTATCCATTTGTCTAAGTTTTTTCGAATATCTTGCTCTGAAGTACTGCTAAGTTTAAAGCTATACGAGTCAGCTAAGCTTTGGATATATTTATGGTTGTGACTATAGCGACCACTATTTTCTTCTTGCCCTTCTGATACAATAGAAAAGACCATTATACCATTTTGAACCAACTGCTCATAAGCCACTTGAAAAAAGTACTTAAGTTCTTGGATGTAAACAAAGACATCTGCTGCGGTTATCAGGTCTACTTTGAAGTCAAACCTCCCCAACTCATGAGTTATGTCACCTAAGCTGAGCTTGGTATAGAGACTTTTATTCTTTGCTTGTTTGAGCATGTTCATAGATAAGTCGACGCCAAAGATAGACTCAGCTAGGTTTTTGCAGCTCTCTGCACATAGACCTGTCCCACAACCTGCATCATACATATACTTGAACTGACGTTCAGGGAATCTTTTAGATATCTCATCAGCAATTAATTGTGGAGTTTTATATTTTAGAGTAGTTGTGAGCTCTTCATCAAAACTGTCAGCATAGTAGTCAAAGAGGACAGATATAGACTTATTCGACACTTCATAAGCATCTTTGTTTTTAAGAAAATCGAGTAAAATGGCTGAACTTGTATTCTTATTATTAATCGATAAACACCTTTCTAGATGAAGTTGAGCTTCCTGAAATTCATTTTGAAGTAGGTAGATGCCAGCTATTTCGTAGTGAAACTCGTAGTAATACGGAGAGTAGTGTAACTGACGCTTTATAAGATCTATAGCCTCATCTAAACGAGAGCTTAACTTATATTCGGCGATAGTTGAAAGTAAATTGTCTGAAGACACAAATAGTCCATCCCAAAATTTTCTAAGGAAGAACGCAAAGCTTGTTCCAGTTTAAGTAAACCTTTACAAGGGTAACCACTCTCTTTTACTTTAGGTGAAATACCTTTGATTAATCTAAGTTGAGCGTCAATTGTATATCATTGAATTTAATGGTGATTCATAACACCTCAATAAAGCGTCTTACATACAATTCAATACAAACTATAAGGGAATAGGGTGATTTTGTTTAAAGTTTTTCTTCCATTTTTATTTATTATTTCTGTACATGCTACTAATCCATTTTCGACAGTTGATGATGCAGTTAAAGGTCTTTCCTCAGATTCGTATAAAATACGCAAGGCTGCAAAAATGTATTTATGGAGTCATTATCCTACGACCTCAGAACCACTTATAAAGGCAAGTGAAAGCGATGATCCCGAAGTGAGTGCAAGCGCAAAGGAAGTACTAGCAAGAGTCGCTAAGGGAGATATTCCTGAAAGTGTATACCTAACAGCTCTACAATATGCTCGTGGAAAAATGTCTAACGAAAAAGTTCTCATGAGCTTTAATAAGCGTGCAGACAAAGGAGATCCATTAGCTAAAATGTGGCTTGCGAGGATCTATTTTAGAGGTCGTTGTGGCGTTAAAGCCGATACAGAAAAAGGACAATCTATTGCTAAGGAAGTTATCGATCAAGTTATTCACAAAGCTGAGAATAGTGACTTTACGGCCTTTTTTTTACTAGGGTCGGCTTATTCAGAAGGTTTAGGAGTGAAGATTGATCTTGAGGAATCTGTAAAATGGTACCAAAAGGGCGTGGAGCATAACGATATACTGGCTTTGAATAACCTTGCCTTAATGATGCTCCTTGCTCAAGGAACTAAGCCCAATCATGAATTGGCAATGAAGTATCTAAGGAAAGCATCCAAACAGGGTTCTTTTTTATCTGGAAGGTCACTAAAGAAATATTCAAAGAATCATGATTTTACAGAAATAAATAGATTAACTCTTATAAGAAAACATCCACTTGGTAAACTTCTTGGAATGAGTATCGAAAATGCCATAAAGTATCTAAATGAAAATAAATTTATCACTCAACCCAATTCATTTGAGAAATCTGAAAAGCAGTATGATGAGTTCTTAGCTCATCTTTATAAGTTTCATGATGATGGCATACAGTTAAGTGTTAATTCAACAAATTCTAGAGTTACCTCATTTGAGGTCTATAAAGGTGGTTTTAAGAAATTTAAAAAATTCAAACACACGCTTCCTCTTGAAATGAAATGGGGCGATAATTCTGAAGATGCTAGAGAAAAAATAGGCTCACCGACGGAGTCAGGCAGTGTTGCTACAGATCAAGCTTTTGGGATGGCTTACAAAACTCAAAATGTATATGTGTCAGTGATGTTTGAGATTGATGATGAGACTGATTTGAAAATATTCAGAGTCTATGAAAAATGGGCGGAGAACTATTCTGCTTTAGATGATTAACTAAGCTTTTTCAAGACGAAGTCGAACTCTTGAGCAATTGATTTATTGACATTTTCTATAGCGTTTGGAAGAACGCCAAAAGTGTATGTCTCTGTCTCGAGGTGTCGACAGTGTTTAAAAGCCTTTTGCATGAACTCTTGATCAATGAGATGAGAAGTTGATCTTAAGCCCTGAGAGTTCTCTTCAAAGTAAAGAGGAACATGAAAGTGTACTCGCCACTCACCAGCTGGATTATCATCGATAGCTAGGTTTAAGTCTGAGTATTGTTGGATCTCACCTTCTTCGTTTTGGACTAATGTCTGATGAAGATAGACTTGCTCGTCATACTTTCTAAGGGGATCAATATTGCCCTTATTCTTATAACTTAGTACAGATGATATCTGAATTTTTGGCAAAGTCACATTTGCTTCAATAAAGCGGTTCAATGAATCAATAGGCTTTTCGAACTGTAGAGCCATATGGCAAGTGTCGAGGCAAATGCCAAGGTAACGTTCGGCTAAGTCTTGGTCTTCATTTCTCAGCATATCGTAGTAACGTATGGCTTCATCAGTTGTTTCTAGAAAGCAATCGGGTTCAGGTTCGAGAGCCATCTGAATAATCTTACCAGAATATTCTTCGATGTGCTTATAGTGCTTTGCTAGTTTGATAAAGTTCTTGATTGTAGTCGTGTCTAACTTCTTCCCATAAGTTACAGGAACAGTTGATATAGAGCCGTATAGTTGATCTTGTGGTAGCAACTCAGAGAGTATGTCACCAGTTTTCATGCTGTAGTCTAAACGCGAATCTTCTGACCAATCTGGATAGTAAACATTTTCTTTAACAGGAACTTGGTGGAAGTTGCCATATGGAAATGCATTGACGGTAAATGCATAGAGTTCATTTCGATCGAGTAGGTCTTTAAATTCTGCAGTATTACCGTGAAGTTTATTAACTGTGTCAGCGGCTAATCTAAGGCCAAGACCAAGACCATTTTCAAGTCTTTTCTCATGACCTAGTTCAGCTAAGAACTCCTTAACCTGTGGAGCATTTTTCTGAATATTTAGTTTTGTCTCTTCAAGGCTTTCACCAGGATAAATATTCAAGCACCAAGAAAGGTGGGAGTCATTTACAATCATTTAGCGGCAACGGCCTTTAGTTGATCTAGAGCTTCTTCGACGACAATAGTCGGCATCTCGTGTATATCTTTGATAGTACCGATCTTAGTAGGCATGGCCAATGTAAGCTCACCACCAAGGTGTTCTTGGAATTCACGAAGACCTTTGATGATCATCAATTGACCTTTTGAATCTCTTTTTTCTAGATCAGGATGCCAGAGCTCAAAACCACAATCAACTAGAGTCGTGATTATATCTTCACAAGTAGACTCGCTAATTAAGTTCAGTTTAACAGCGGCAAAAGCATCTAGGGCTAAGCCCATAGCAACAGCTTCGCCATGTTTAACTTCATGGTTCGTCATACTTTCAAGTTTATGTGCTGACCAGTGACCAAAATCGAGCGGTCTTGATGAACCTTTTTCAAAAGGGTCGCCGCCATTGCAAATGTGGTCCATATGCAGTTTTGCACTTTTACTAATGATCGTTTCAAGAATCATCATGTCACAGTTGCTTATAGCTTCTGCATTATTCTTGATGTAGTAAAAGAAGTCTTGGTCTTTGATAATTGAAACTTTTATCGCTTCAGCAACACCACTAAGTATTTCTCTCTTCGATAAAGCAGTAAGGAATAGAGAGTCATTTAGGACTGCATAAGGAGGATAGAATGTACCAAAAAGGTTTTTAACGCCATTGTGGTTTATTGCATTCTTAACACCAACACCAGAGTCGTCTTGAGAAAGGACAGTAGTTGGTATGCGAATCTGGTTAACACCACGGTGGAAAATTGCCGCCGCAAAGCCGACAGCATCTAGAACAGCACCACCACCAATGATAAAGCAGTAAGAGTGACGGCAGATTGCCGCTTCAGTCATGGCGTTACAGATGTTTTCTATAACTTGGAAATTGTTTTTGATTTTCTCGCCGCCTTCAATGATCTGAACAGGCAGTTTTAGGTCTAGAACTCCAGGGTTCTTTTCAGACCAGCGAATAATATCTTTTTTTAGAGATGGGAAAACTTTATCAACACCTTCATCTATGAAGAATATGGCTTTACTTTCGTTCTCGCCTAGCAAGTCAGTAAGGGTTGAGTTGTCTTCACAGAAAAGATTATGAGTGAAAATAACTTCATACTCATAGTCTATGTTAAATTTCTGTTTAAATTTCATTTATGAACCTCGATTTGTCCCCAAGAGTAATACGAAAACGTATATATTACAATAGTTTTTGAGCTTGAATTAGCTGCTGTAGAACTTTTTACTGACTCTAGCAGCAAATGGGACAGATATTATTAAGATGAGAGCAAGCCAAATATACTCTGGCGCCGCCAAAACTGTAAAAGATGCTTGCAACAAAAGTAGATTGCGAATTAGCTGACCAATTTTGGGTGGAATCATTCCGACAGGTAGACTTTTCTTGAGAGACTCAACGATGTTAAATGTAACTATCAAGAAAATCGCAAATATAACAAATCCCCAAAAGTTTATGCCATAGACTGCACCGGCCAGAAGACCTCCAACAGAAGCAACGATAAAAGGCATTTTACACCAAATTCTCTTTGGCAGTTTATTGGTTTCATTGTAAGCGATATAGGTCACAGCGAGTATGTAGAGAGTCTCGGTGATAAAAACTGGTGCAACGTTGAAGCTAAAAGTTTCGTGTTCCCAAGCAGTTGAGGCACCAAGGAGAATGTTGAACCCTCGGCATAGTCCCATAACGATAAAGGCAAATACAGGGAACTTTCGTGCAGGTCCATTGTAAAGTATTACAAGGACAATAAGTGCGATGGTTATGTTGAGTGTGGCGGTTCCTAAGAAACTGGCGATGAGCAGGGCTGCACCAGTCATGAGTAACCAAGCTCCATAAGCTTCCTGCATAGAGATCTGGCCAGAAGGAAGAGGGCGCTTTGGTCGTTCTTTTAAATCTTCTTTATAGTCAAAGCAATCGTTAAGAATTAAACCACCGCAATAAATTAAGGCAGAAATAATACAAAGCCCTACAAAAGGAATCGTCGAAAAGTCACTCATCAAAACTACAGCTGCGTGACCAACTAATATGTCACCAGGCACTGTAAATAGATTTGGGATGCGAACTAGCTGCAGCCAGCTTTTTATTTTTTTCTTAGTCTTTGTTTTCATTCTTACCATTAGTGGATCGTTGTATTGCTAGGTAATATACAGGGAAAGGAGCATGAATATAACTTAAATTTGAAAATAATGTCAAAAACAACGTTTCCGCTTATTAAGGAACTCTTCTAAAGCTTGATCAAAGTTAGTCGCTGTATTCACTAAAGTGTGAGTGATGCCGAGTGACTCACAGTGTGATTCTACCTTTGAAAGAAAGGCCTTCATCTCTTTCTTGTAGTTCTCTCGAACCTTTTCAGCTCTAGTTGTTATCTTAAAGAAGCTTTTCTCTGCGTCTTCAAAGTTTACCAATCCATCATAGTTTAAATCCAACTCAGCTGGATCATGGATATGAAAGACAATAACATCATGTTTTTGTACTCTTAGTACATTTAAGGCTTGCAGAACTTCGTCAGTCTCACCTAGGAAATCTGAAATGAAAACGATTAATCCCTTCTTTTTAAGGAAACCATAGATTTGCTGAAATGAACTTTTGTAATCAGTCTCTGAACTTTCTTGAAGCTTGTTGAGCTCATTCAGGATTTTGGATATATGGCCATTTGAACTTCGAGGTGGTATGTAGGAACGTATTTCTTTATCAAAGCTTATGAGGCCGACAGAATCCTGTTGTTTGATGAGCATGTATGAGATGGCTGCCGCGAGATAAGTTGCATATTCAAGCTTGGAAATAGGTGCAAATTCAGACTTGAAAGCCATAGATGAGCTCAAGTCTACAAGGAAATTACAAGCTAGGTCTGTCTCAGCTTCATACTTTTTAATGAAGTACTTTTCTGTTTTGGCAAAAGCCGTCCAGTCTATATCTTTTACAGAGTCGCCATCGCTATAGTTCTTATATTCTGAAAATTGACTACTACTGCCATGGAAAGGACTTTTGTGACGACCAGCGATAAAGCCTTCGACAATACTTTGCGCTTGTAGATCCAAGCGGTCAATGAGAGTAACAACTGCCGGATTTAGATACTTTCCTAAATCGACAGACTCAGACATCTTATTTAGCCTGGCTTATGTGTTCTAGGCAGTATTCTTCGCCATCATCACCAATTCTAAACTCTAAGTCTTTATCATCATGCTCTGTTTTGTCGCAAACTTTGCATCTATGAAAAGCTTCTGCCTCTTCTTTTTTTACTTTCTTTTCAAACTGGGCAGAACGAATCTTTTGCTTTTGGCTGTCTTTGAGATGATTGAAGTGAAATAAAAAATAAGCGCCAAAAGCAGATGCGAAAACATAGGATTTAAGAAGTATTCCCGGTGCTGAAATAATCATGAATAACATAAAGCCGCCAGTGATCAAGCCTATGATCCAAAGAGGAACAGGTAATACAAAGTAGATAAGAAGTTCAAATTTAGGAAAGTGAGTAGCTGCTGCTAGTAAAACAGATACTGCCAAAAAGGAGATCATGTTGTTCGATGCGTAGGCTCCATAAGCAGTGTAGATGATTTGACTGAAAATAACCGTCAGTATGACACTGACAAGCATATAGATATTAAACTTAAAAGCTCCCCACTTACTTTCTAGTGAGTTCCCGTAAAGTACAAATAGATAGGTACCAAAGTACATCCATACGAAGTTCATAAATGAGACTGGTGTCGCAGAGGGCGTTGCAATAGCAAGGATTGTATCGGAAATGATAGATGTACCTGCAATGTCCGCTTTTCTGATTAGAGAAACAACCTCTATTGCATCAAAGCCTTGGTACTGCTTGAGTAAAAGTATAACGAAAAATAAGATTTGTACGCCGGCTAGTTTGGTTGCTAATCCTTGAATAGCAAACTTGCCAAAGTTCCTTTCCGCCTTATCCAGAAGAGTCATATAGTGTCCAGTAAATCCTGTGTCTTAAGTAACTTGGTTATGAAAGTAGTTGATAAATCTTCCAATACCACTAAAAACTTAGCAGCCTATGCCGGATGCCTTGCGAAGTCTATTCATAGTTGCAGACGAAATCTCACGAGCACGTTCAGCGCCTTCTTTGAGAACTTTATCTAGGTAAGACTTATCATTCATCAATTCATCGTATCTTTCACGTTTGTCGGCGAATGTAGCTTCGAGCATTTCAAACAGTTCTTGTTTAGCGTGTCCCCAACCAAGTCCACCAGCTAAGTAGCGTTCTTTGAGAGCTTCTTGTTCTTGCTCATTTGCAAAGAGTTTGTAGATAGCAAAGACGTTACAGGTTTCAGGGTCTTTTACTTCTTCAACTTCTTGAGAGTTGGTAACGATCTTCATTACTAATTTGCGTAGTTTTTTTGGAGCCATGAAAAGAGGGATGGTGTTATCGTAACTCTTACTCATCTTACGACCGTCCATACCTTGGACTACTTCTGAAGAACTATTTAAAATCGGTTTTGGTATAGTTAGAAGCTCATCGTTGTAACAATGGTTTATTGCCCCAGCTATATCGGCAGTTATCTCAACATGCTGAACTTGATCTTTACCGACAGGAACTATGTCTGTATTAAATAAAAGTATATCTGCCGCCATGAGGACTGGGTAAGTATAGAGTCCCATATTTACCCCAAAATCAGAATCTTTGCCGGCATCTTCATTCTTCTGCTTTTTGTCTTTATAAGCATGAGCACGGTTCATTAAACCTTTTGCGGTAAAACCCATGAGAAAGGTGGAAAGTTCAAAAGTCTCAGGGACATCTGATTGACGATATAGAAGAACTTTACTTGGGTCTAAGCCACAGGCCATCCAAGTAGCAGCAACCCCATAAGTTGAGTCTGACATCTCTTGTTTATCTTTGACGATGTTTAAGGCATGATAATCAGCGATGAAGTAACGTGCATCGTATTGATCTGAAAGTTGAAGAGCTTGCTTTATAGCTCCTAGATAATTACCAATGTGAACCTGTCCGGTAGGTTTTATGCCAGTCAAAGAAACTTTTTTACTCATAATCGTCAGTCTTTACTCAAGGTTAAATAGTGCTGCGTGAAATTTGTCTTGTTATTTACACTCATGGGCGTTAATGTCAACGTTTTCCGCAAGAAGACAAGGATTTATTAAATGAATGACAACCTGGATTGCGAAAGGTACTGGGACGAAACTTCCGTCGAGTATCAGCAAGTTACAAGGATCTCTTTAGACGATTTTCACTATGGGCCTCTATTGCCAGGAGAGTCTAAAGTTAAAGCATTGCCACCTATAACCAAAGGCATGAAATGCTTGGAGATAGGCAGTGGTGCAGGACAAAACTCTATTTACTTAGCTTCTCTGGGTGCGGAGTGTTTAGCGACAGATATATCTGGAGAACAACTTAAGCATGGTGAAGAACTCGCGAAAGGTTTAGGACTCAAGTTATCTACACGTCGAGCTGGATTAGATGAGATAAATAAAGAAGAGTTTGGGACTTTTGACTTCATTCATACGACTTGGGCTATGCCATTTGCTCAAGATCAACAAAAAGTCATTCAAAACTGTGCAGCCATGCTCAATCCCGGCGGTCATTTATTAATAACTACAGGTCACCCGATCTTTGCTGGCGAGTGGATTGTGCTTGATGAGTTCGAAGAAGGTCTATTTTTGTCGAATTACTTTGAACCTCCTGGAGAAGTTCGTTTTACTAAAGATGAAGAAAACTTTGTCCGTACAGAGCAGTTCCCTATATCGACTTATACTAACTGGATCCTTGACTCTGGTTTGCAGCTAACAAAAATGCTTGAGTTAGAGCCTATTCAGCTGCCAATTTTATCAGAACAAGAAATAGTTGAGCAAACGCCTTACGACAGTCCTGTTTGGCGAGATATGTACAAACAAATCAAGAACGTACCCTTTGTTGTCACTTACATAGCAAAAAAATAGTCTGTATAATGACAGGATTATAATTAATATTCGTTAATATGGTATCGACGATGACTTTTGAGGGTGTGTATGGATTCAGACGAAAAACGTGAAATGATTCTGAGACAAGCTTTGGCTGATCAGCAAGTTATGACTGGTTATGCTTATGGATTGGTACAGGATTGGAGTCTTGCTAAAGATGCATTTCAAGAAATGCTAATAGCGGCAACAACTAAGTCAGATAGCTTTAAAGCAGGCAATTTAACAGGTTGGCTGAGAGTTATTTTGAAACGTAAGTGTCTGGATATCATTAAGTCGAGAAAGTCTGAGATTCAGTTTGCTGATGAAGAGCTCATGACACTAGTTGATAATAGTATGAACGGCATGTTTGATGAAGAAATGAAGTATCAGACTGCAGTTCAAAAGAAAGTACTTGAAGAGTGTATGCAGAACTTAAGAGGTGAAACTCTTGAGATCCTTGTTGCTTTTTATAGAGATAAAGTCTCTTGCGATGTTCTCGCAGAGAAGCTTGGTAAGACAGTTAACTCTATATGGTTGACACTTTCCAGAACTCGTAAAGCACTCAGGAAATGTGCGTTAGAAAAAATGGCCTTAGAGGATAACTGATGACTGAAGAAGAATTGTTTGACCGCTACTTAACAGCGTCAATGACAGTTGAAGAGCAAGAGCAACTCAAGAGCTTGCTTAAAGATGATTCTGCCGCTTGTGATCGCCTATCACAACATATAAATGAAACTGCTATGTATGTTTCTATTGCCGAAGACTTCCGTATGCAAAGTGCTTTTGAGACGAAGAAACCTGTGCGTTTTAACACTAGTCGTATCACTCAAAACAGTATCCGTGTTGCATCTGAAAAGCCTCAAAGAAAACTAAACGGCGTTTTCTTAGCAGGTATAGCAGCTACCATTTTATTCGGTGGGTTGATTTTCGCCCAGTTTGTCAGTCAAAATAGCATCATCGGTCAAGCGAGTGATGTCGCTTCTGTTAGAATTGAAAGAACTGCTTTCGATTTAGGTTTAAATGAGCCTTCTGTTATAAGAACAGGCGATAGAGTAACTGCTCTAGAGGATCTTGAGTTATCCTTAAATGATAACAGCAAACTTATGATGAAACGTGGATCTTCTGTTCTTCTGACAAGAAATAAAGCAGGTTTCAAAGTAGATCAGTTCCAGGGATTGATTCAGTATAAAATAGATAAACAGAAAAATGGTAAAACTTTTCAGGTCTTAACAAATGGCTTAAGAACCTCTGTTATCGGTACAGAATTCACGGTTGATTCAGACTCAACTAAAGAAAAGGTTCGCGTTCTTGAAGGACTTGTTAAAGTTGATAATAAAGCGGACAAGAGTTTCTTTGTAAATCCGGGTGAGTTTGCATTTATGAACCAAACTGAAGATTCTTTCAGTAAGAAATCTGCCGTTACAGGTATGAAGTTGAATGAAATGGTCCAGAGCTTTACTGGTGAAAGCTTGGCAACAGATCAACTTGAGGAAAAACCTCTTTTGATGGTTGTCTATGCAGAAAAGTGGGATCCATCTTCTCGTAGTTTTATTCATAAGCTGAAAAAGCTTTACAGTGAATACAATAAAGCATTTGAAGTCGTTTTCATGAATAATACCGATGGATTTGCCCAAGACTATGAAATGCCATGGTCAATTGTTAAAGCTGATCACAGCTCAAGTGCAGCGGCTCTGTTAAATGTGAAGAAGTCTTCATATCCATTGAACGTTACACTTGTTGATCAAAACGGCATAACTTTAGCTCGTTCTGTCTCTGGTAATAAATGGTTGGGGACTAGTCACTTAATCGATGCAATAAAAAGTAACTCTAAATAAAGAGTTTACTTTTTAAAGTTCCAGTCACGGATCTTTTTGAGCTCTTCGGTAATCTTCTTTTTATTGAACTCTAAGTACTGATTCAATAAACAGCGTGTTAGATACTTGATGAACTTCTTGCGCGGTATCTCTAGTACTTCAGCTTTCTCAAAGAAATAAAACTTTTTCCCAAAGAAAATATATTGAGCTTCAGGATAAACTCTCTTTTGAAGGCGTTGATACTGAGTTAAATTGTATGGACTAGTTTCGTCTAAGGAAAACAAGTACAAGTCGCATGGGACATAAGTAAAATAGCCCTTACATGGATTTGGACTAAAGTCTATACATATACTGTCTAGACTCATAGTTGAGATCACTTGAACAACATCTTTTTGCAGATCTTTATCGTGTAAATCGACCATAATATGAAAATGTTCTTTCAAGCCATTTATCCCATAAGTTAATTTTACTTGCACCTTATTTATCGGGATTGAGGGACTATTATTTAGTTAAAATACATAAAAAAATGAGACATTTTGCCCTTAGGTGTGACAGCCTGTCGTGAATTGTTTTATTGTATGGAAAACTTATTTTTCGTAAGTTGCTGATTATAAAAAACAAATGGTGGTTTTTCTGAAAAAGATTCACTCTATGCTTTATATATTCAAAAGAATCAATTGGGAGTGATAATATGAACTTCGAGAAATTTACAGATAGCGTAAGATCCGCTTTACAAGAGGCAGCATCGCTATCAAAACAGTTTAGTCATCAGCATATCGATGTTGAACATTTGTTTTTTGCTCTTTTAGAACAAAAGCCTGGCTTAGCAAATAGAGTTTTTGCTAAGATGGATATTCAAAGTGATAACTTATTAAAAGATGTAAAGCAGGTTTTAGATAAGCTTCCTAAGTTATCTAACCCAACAGAACAGTATATAAGTCAGCGTTTATCTGCGGTGTTAAGCTCAGCACAAAAACATGCAGAAGAAATGAAAGATGACTATACTTCTGTAGAGCATGTGTTGAGTGCTATGTTGGAAGAGAAGCAAAGTTCTGAAACTTTAAAAATTCTCAGCAAATACGGTATAAATCAAAGTGATTTTAAAAATGCAGTCAAAGAGATCCGAGGAGGGCAAAAAGTGACTAGTTCAAACCCAGAAGCCACATATGAAGCTCTTAGCAAATACGGAACAGACTTAGTAGAGCTTGCTCGTGAAGGTCGACTCGATCCGGTTATCGGTCGCGACACAGAAATACGCTCTGTTGTAAGGATCTTATCTCGTAAGACTAAAAACAATCCTATTTTAATTGGTGAGCCAGGCGTTGGTAAAACCGCAATAGTAGAAGGCCTCGCTCAGCGTATCTTGCGCGGTGATGTTCCTGAAGGTTTAAAAGAGAAGACTATTTTCTCACTCGACATGACTTCTCTTATGGCTGGAGCAAAGTTTCGAGGAGACTTTGAAGAGCGCTTGAAGGCTGTTCTCGAAGAAATAAAAAGTGCAGATGGCCGGATCATTTTATTCATTGATGAGATCCATACTATTGTAGGTGCCGGTAAAACTGAAGGTTCTTCAGACGCCGGTAACATGCTCAAACCTATGCTAGCGCGTGGTGAGTTACACTGTATCGGTGCCACAACCTTGGATGAACATAGAACAAATATAGAAAAGGATGCTGCTTTAGAGCGTCGTTTCCAACCTGTTCTTGTTGATGCTCCAACTGTAGAAGATTCCATCTCCATCCTACGTGGTCTTAAAGAGCGCTTCGAGGTTCACCATGGTGTGAAGATTCACGATGCTGCTTTAGTTGCAGCAGCTACTTTATCAGATCGCTACATAAGTGATCGATTCTTACCAGACAAAGCAATTGACCTTATGGATGAGGCTTGTGCTTCTATTCGTACCGAGATCGATTCAATGCCAGCAGAACTAGATGAGATCACTCGTAAAGTTATGCGTCTTGAAATCGAAGAAGCTGCTTTAAAGAAAGAAAAAGATAAAGCGAGTAAAGAGCGTTTAGAAACACTTCGCAAAGAATTGGCTGATCTTAAAGAGATTTCTCTAACTATGAAGTCTCAGTGGGATGATGAAAAGCAATCTGTAAATGAATTGCAGGCTCTTCGCGAAAAGCTAGAAATAACTAAAATGCAAGGTGACGCAGCCGAGCGTGAGCACAATCTTGAGAGAGTTGCTCAATTGCGTTATGGAGAGATCCCTGCAATTGAAGCGAAGATCAAAGAAAGTGAAGCTAAGCTTGCTGCGGAAGGCGAGGGGACTTCTCTAATTAGTGAAAATGTTACCGAGGAAGAAATTTCTCGAGTAGTGGCTCGTTGGACAGGTATTCCAGTAACTCGCATAGTTGAAGGCGAAAGACAAAAGCTCTTAAAGTTGGATGAGATTCTTCATGAAAGAGTTGTTGGTCAAGACGAGGCTGTACAATCTGTTGCTGATGCAGTTATCCGTGCAAGAGCCGGAATTAAAGACCCAGAAAGACCAATTGGTTCATTTATCTTCTTGGGACCGACTGGTGTTGGTAAGACTGAACTTGCGAAGACTCTAGCTTACGCACTATTTGATTCTGAAGAGTTAATCCGAATCGACATGAGTGAGTACATGGAGAAACACAGTATCAGCCGTTTGGTTGGTGCCCCTCCAGGATATGTCGGGTTTGAAGATGGAGGTCAATTAACAGAGGCCGTTCGTCGTAAACCTTATGCTGTAATTCTTTTTGATGAAATAGAAAAAGCACATCCAGATGTATTTAATATCTTACTACAGCTGTTAGATGATGGTCGCTTAACTGATTCACAAGGTCGTACAGTCAACTTTAAGAATACAGTCGTAATCATGACGAGTAATATCGGCTCTCATCACTTATTGGAAAGTGGCGTCGACGGTATTTCGAAAGATGCAAAAAGCAAAGTCATGACGGAGTTAAGAAATCACTTTAGACCTGAGTTCTTGAACCGTGTCGACGATACAGTTCTCTTTAAGCAACTAAGTCTTGCTGAGATAACCAACATCGTAAACTTACTTTCAAAAGAACTTAAGTTGCGACTTAAAGATCAAGGTATTGAGCTTGAGATGTCAACCGAAGCTATAGAGTTCATAGCTGAGAAAGGTTATGAGCCGGCTTATGGGGCGAGACCTCTTAAGCGTTACTTACAACGTGAGTTAGAAACCCTCATAGCTCGTAAGATCATCGCTGGTGAGGCATCTGCCGGAGCTAAGGTTACAATTGTCAAAAAAGACGATGCTTTAGACTTACAAATAGAAGAATAAAAACAAAAACTCCGGCGGAGCCAATCTGCCGGAGTTTTCTCTAGGCCTGCATTCTTACTTGCTGACCTTTAGGAGCATCATGATTTACTTTTGGTATAGCGTCAATTAATTGAGCTGCCATCTGTTTCTCATTGTCAATGCTTTTCTTCAGGACAGCAACATCTTTCGATTGTGAAAAAGCCGCAGCCTGCATTTCAGAAGGGCCGGATAAAGCATCCATGGTGACCTCCTTACATTTAATGGTTCTTACTTTCCTATCGACAGCTCTCAAGTTCTCTTTAGGATAAACTTAAAATAATCTTGCAATTCAAAATATTTTTCTATAAAATGATGATCCTTACATAACTTATATGTAAGAAATAAGATTTAGGTCGTTTAGTTGTGCAGACTAATTTTAGCTTTGGGCGTGTTTTTTAATAAGGGGATTGTGTAGAACGGAAGAGAGAAGAAATGAGTACTATAGAAGACAGACTGGATTTATTGGAACAGCGTTACTTAATAACTCGTGAGCGAATAAGTAAACTTGAAAGAGTGCAGTATCAGTTGCGCGAACAAATTGGTTTTATTCAGTATCTTTCTAAGGATGAAGAAAATCAAAAACCAATCGAAGATAGGCTTACAGAGATCTATTTAGCTTTAGGTCAGCTCATGGAAGAGATAGATAAGGTTTCAGTACCGCAACAGTCTCATCAACCACCACAACCTTCACACATACCACCGACACCAGAGTTTCCGCCGATTAATTATTCTCCACAGAAACAAGCTTTCCTACAAAGATAAGACAGACTTACAGGCATTCCCAAATAGGTTTAACGCTTTTAGGGAGTGCCTGTATTTTTCCAAGCTCTATCCCTGGTTGCCCAGGTCTATGAAAGTCTGAACCAACGCTTCCTAGTAGTTCATACTCCCTTGCTAAATGCGCTGCCTTACTTATAGCCGCTTTTGAGCCAGCTCCGTAGCAAACCTCTATAGCTTTACCCCCGGCATCTTTAAATAAGCGAACAAGACCTTTTAGTCCAGGCTTACTCAAGCCGTATTTATCCGGATGAGCGAGTATAGCAACTCCTCCAGCATTATTAATCCACTTAACAGCATACTCTAAGTACTCCCAACCTGGGTTTACGTAAAATTTACCGCCAGAGCTTAGTGACTCATAAGCTTCTGAGTAATCTTTCATATGACCATTCTCTACTAAAAACTTAGCGAAGTTTGGCCGACTTGGCGGATTCCCTGCAGCAAATGTTTCAATTTGTTTTTCAGTGTCTTCTATACCGTGTTTGGAGAATATCTCTAGAGTTGTAAGGTAACGTCGGCCTCGAGCGCCTTTTTGTTCCTCAATGCACTTATTCAATCGCTCATTATTTAGATCAAAATTTAGGCCGACCATATGGATGTTATAATCTTTCCATTGAGTGGAAAGTTCTATGCCGTTTATAAGATCTATACCGTAAGTTTCTGAAGCCGTCTGTGCTTCTTTTAAGCCAGAGACAGTGTCGTGATCTGTTAGAGCAAGGTGAGTCACACCTTTTTCTTTTGCACGTGCCACTAACGCTGTAGGAGAGAGTGCTCCATCAGATGCAGTTGAATGGCAGTGTAAGTCGTAGTTCAAAGTTTAATCCAAAAGGGGAGGGTTCTTTTTAGACGCTTTCTTTTCTTGGCGGCGCCTTTGGAAAAAGTCTTGAATTATCTCTAAACTTTCAAGCTCCATAAAGCCGCCTTTTATTTCGTACTTATGTAAAAGGCCATCGTGATTGTGAATATTGAAAGCACCGCCACAACCACCACCATTTGAGTCTTGTAGGCCAAAGACTACTTTATCAATTCTTGAATTAACAATTGCACCGGCACACATAGGACAAGGTTCTTTGGTGACATATAAAGTTGAACCGCTTAAGCGCCAGTTGTTGATTTTCGAAGACGCTTGAGTTATTGCCAATATCTCGGCATGAGCAGTCGCGTCGTTTAAAGTTTCAACTTGGTTAAATGCTCGACCGATAACTTCGCCATCTTTAACTATAACGGCTCCTATAGGAACTTCGTCAGCAGCATCCGCTTGTCGAGCTTGTCGAAGAGCTTGATTCATGTAGTAATTGTCGCTTTTAAAATCAAGCACGCTTAACAATCCTTCCTTTATCTAACTGAAGAACTTTAGATGCATGTGACTTTAAGGCGTGATCGTGAGTTACCATAACTATGGTTTTCCCTTGATCTTTTATGAGCCCTTTAAATATATCGATAATTACATCAGAAGTACTCGGATCTAAATTACCCGTTGGTTCATCTGCAAGGATAATTTCAGGATCATTTATAAGTGAACGAGCTATAGCGATACGCTGTTGTTCACCACCAGATAGTGCATTGGGTTTATGAGTCGCTCTATCGGAAAGATTTAACTTCGCAAGTAAGTCTTGAGCTCTCTTCTTTACGGCTTTCTTATCTGAACTTTTAAAGAGACCAGGAAGCATGATATTCTCAAGAGCAGTTAGTTCTGGTAGAAGATTAAAACTTTGAAATACAAATCCAAGCTTTTCTCTTCTTGTTTTAGCTGAGGCAAAACTACCTGCTTTCGCATAGTCACTACCGCTTAACTGAATTGTTCCTACATCTGGTTTATCGAGTGCGCCAAGGAGTTGAAGAAGGGTAGTTTTACCTGAGCCACTGGCGCCAACAAGCATTGTCCAGCTACCTTTATTTACAGAGAAAGAAACATCATCAAGAACTTTAAGAGGCCCATGTTCTGTTTTGTAAGTTTTGCTTACACTAGAGATTTTTAAAATTTCGTTCATTTCTTAACCTCCACTATGTAAAGCTTTGACAGGATTAACACAGGCTGCAATGATTGCCGGGATAATAGAGGCAACAATACAGATAATTATTGATCCCCAGAAAATCATGTTTATATCATTTGGATCTAAATACATAGGAACGTGGTCGAGACGATAAAGTTCTTTATCCCAAGCACCAAGGAATTTAGCAACATATTCTCTGTATCTTAAGACTAGTAAACCACCACCAAAGCCGATGAGGGAGCCAAGTATGCCGATAAATGCACCTTGACTTAAAAATATAACGATGATGGAGAGGGGATTCGCTCCGGTTGCTTTCAGAATACCTATTTCTTTGGTTTTTTGAATAACTAGTGAGAAGATACAAGCGGCAACACCTATGGCAGCTCCTCCCATTATGAAGAAAAGAACGAACATCATAAGTGCTTTCTCTCTTTGAATCCGGTTATAAATGCCATCACTTTCATTTTGCCAAGGAATAAAATGATAACCAATTAAGTTATTGTCTTTTCTCAGTACATTATTAATAAAATCTATTGATGTTTTGGGGTCTTTAAGTGTCATTTCAATTTCTGTTGCATCACCCCAATTTAAGGAAAGAAGTTCATTGGCCGAATCTTGATGCATAATGATAAAGTTTTTATCAATCTTACTCGAACCAAGACTGAAGTAACCGGCAACTTTAAACTTCTTCGCGGTATTTATGTAAACACGATCCGTCTCACCATTACTTTGCTGTTCAAGCATTTTTTTATACTTCTCTGGAGAATGCAGAAGAATTTCGTCACCAGCTTTAATACCAGTTTCATAATATGTGCTTTGGCTGATGACTATCTCATTGGGCTTAAGCTTATATTCAGGCATATACCTTTTGTCGATGTAGTTCTTAAGTTGGCTTACATCTTTGTCTTTTGGAGGGTAGACACCTTTCGCTAAAAACCCGTGAATCTTATCTTTCTGTAAAAAAACATGGGTAGAGGTGACTGGAGCGGCTTTTACGTCGTAAGTATCCTCAAGGTATTTAATCAGCTTATCAGCATCTTTGATTGGTTCTCGACCCTGAATTTTGACATGAGCGTGGTACTCCATCATTTTCTGAACGAACTCTCTTGGCATGCCGTTCATAACAGACATAACTACAATCAGAACACCAACGCCCAATATTGGTCCCAAAAGAGAAATGTATGTGAGTAAAGTCACTAGAGACTTTTGTGGTTTTAGGTATCTCCAGGCAAGAAACAGTTCACCCTTAAAATTCATACATGTCCTTTCGATTAAAATTCAAAGAATTATAGCAGAGCATCGTTGGATTCCAATGGTGCCTTCATAGATTAGTTTGTGATTAACTTAATTTACTAATTTATAAATAGAAGATTCATTTTATCCAGCTAATGTTATGAATCTTGGGTAATTTCATAAAAACATTCAATTTTTATGAGTTTTATACGTTATATAATCAAACTTTTATGAATTTTATTGGAACTTCTGACGAAATCCTATGTCGGAGGCTCTGTTTAAACGTTTAAATAATTAGGTCTTTGTTAATGCCCCTTTACCGCTTTAAAGCTGCTGACGCCTCTGGTGCAGTTATAGAAACTGTTATAGAAGGTGAGTCACAGAACGATGCTATTCGTCGTTTAAAAATGCGCCGAATGACACCTGTAGACTTCCTTGGTGAAGGAGAAGGCTCATCTAAAAAGAAAGGCATAATCAGCCGTTCAAAGTTTAATGCGACTGAATTTACAGACCGCCTTGTTCCACTTCTTGAAGCCGGTATTCCTCTTGAAAGATCACTTGCGATAATTGAAGAAACTATGGAAGTCCCGGCTGATGCAGACTTCATCCGCGATATGCGTCAAGGTTTGCATGAAGGTCGAAAGTTCTCTCAGCTTGTTCGCGATAGAAATAATATGTTTCCTCGTATTTATGGAAATATCGTCGAAGTAGGTGAAGAGTCGGGCGCATTACCACTTGTTCTCAAGCAGATGCAGACTTACTTGAATGAAAGAAAAGAACTTCGCTCTTATGTTATTTCAGCAAGTATTTATCCATTTGTTATCGGCTTTGTGAGTTTTTCTGTAGTTTTGTTTCTGCTTGGTTTCATTGTTCCAAAATTTTCCAAGATCATTGAGCAAAGTAAACGTGCCCCAGGTACCATGACTCAAATACTTCTAGACATCTCCTATGTTGTACAGAACTATTGGTACTTATTGATTATCGGTTTCGTTTCATTTGTCGGCTTTTTGATTTATTTGAAGAATAACGAGAAAGTCCAAGAAAAAATGGATGAGATTCTGCTCAAACTTCCTGTGATAAAGAATATCGTTGTGGTAGGGAATGTAGCGACTTTAGTTAAAACTATGGCCGTTATGCTTAAAAGTGGCGTTCACCTCCTGCAAGCAGTACAGATTTCTGCCCGTGTTCTTCCTAACTCGGTTATTCGTCAGTCAATAAGCTCTGTTTCCAGTAGACTTCGACAAGGTGAAAAACTCTCTCATGCTTTATCTCAAAGTGAATTCCTGCCCAAGCTAGTGACCAAGATGTTAGCAGTTGGTGAAGAAACAGGAAATGTCGAAGAGATGATGGAACGTGTTGGCTCTCGTTATGACAGCGAAATGAAGTCAAAAATAAAAGGTTTTTTAAGTTTATTCGAACCTCTAGTCATTGTGACTTTAGGTTTGGTTATTGCTTTCATTGTTGTGACCATGTTCATGGCAATTTCAGATGTTACTAAATTCAAATAAAAAGGACGTTAAATGAAAAAGTTAAATAGAAAAGTAAGAAGAAATAACTTCTCCTTATTGGAAGTTATCATTGCCATTACAATTGTAGCACTTGTAGCAGCCCTTGCTGTACCTAGTTTCTTAGATGATGCTGAATCTGCTAAGGTCAATGCAGCTAAAGTTGAAATAAACACACTGAAAGAAACAATTACTCGTTTTAAACTAGATACTGGCAAGTTCCCAACTTCGATTGAAGACCTAGTTTCAAATAGTCAAGGCCTTAAGAATTGGAAGCAATACTTAGAAACAGTGCCAAATGATCCATGGGGCAATGCATACAAATTTGAAAGTCGTCCAGAGTTATTTAATAAGTTTGAAATCATTAGCTACGGTGGAGATGGGCAACCTGGTGGCGAAGGTACCAACGCTGATATAACTCTATCAAAATCAGCAAACTAATTTATATCTTTGAAAAAGACGGCAAGATTCTTCTCATTTATTGAGGTGATTATAGTTGTGATGATCCTAGTGATTGTCATGACTATTGCTGTTGTTAGTTCAGACGAAAGCCCAGCTACAGTTCGTTTTGAAGTTCAGGATGAATTGAAGATGGTGTTTGTGAATGCGGCTATAAGAGCTCAAGCATTTAATAATGACGTCCTCCTTTCTATCATTCCTAAAGATGATGGAACTTTCTATTGTACTCTAAAAAGTAAAGACAATCAGTCTGCACTTGAAACCTTAAATCCTGAAGATGCCGAACTTGAGCAAATGAATAGAGAAGGTTCGGTTATAGCTTGGTCAGGTGGAGATGAGTATGACTCTTTTGGTAATAATGCCTTCGTTTCTGATTATGATGACTTTTTGACAGAAGAGGGAAGTATTCCCTTTTACTTCTATCCAGATGGAGAAGCCACGGGGCCAGTCATCACCTTGAAAATTCTCGAGCAAGAATATTCTCTAACAGTAGGTCGGCTAAATGGTCAACTTCAACTAACAGAAGTTGAGTATTGATGAAGTCGAAATTTACCTTTGTTGAAGTTCTTATTGCTTCACTTATACTCGCTTTTGGTGCAGTTGCTGCCGTTGAAATGAGCTCTAGAGCTCACCTCCAGACTTATGACGTTGAAGATCAATGGGCAAAAGAGCACTTAGTTGCACTTGGAGCTGAGTACTATTTACTTTTTGGTCACGATGCAGAGTTTCCGTCAGACATGCTTCCAGAAGGATTCTCAATTGATTGTGAATTGAATGAAGCTCCAATAGGGGATGATGTAAATGAGGAAAAGTATGATCCTCTAAATGGCTGGATACTTGGAGAATACACAATTCGTCTTTATTCAGATGGCAATGAAATACATACTCTTACTATCGAAAAAATAGTTGCAGAGGATGACCTGCAATGAGGAAGCCTTTCACACTTATCGAAGTCATCATCGCTTTAGCTCTTTTTGTCGGATTATCTATCAGTTGTGTTACTCTTGTTCATGGTTTGACGTCTTCCATGGAGTCTCAAACTGCACGTTCTAAACACGTGGAGTCACTTGTCCTTTTAGATAGAACTATCAAAAAGATGTTCACAAATATGGTTCCTTTTAAGTGGCGCGACTTAGACAATCAGTCTGTGCCACACTTTGGCGGTTATTCTGATCGTATCCGTTTTGCTTACTTAAATCGTATAAATAATCTTCAGGATGGTGGTCTTCGCTTTGCTGAATTATTTGTGAACGATGACGCTCAGCTTGTAGCCGTTTACCAAACAAGGCCTTTTGTCGAAGGTGTTCAGGCAAATGAAGATGCTTACCAAAGTGTTCTTAGTGAAGGTGTTGATTCTGTAGAGTTCTCTTATGTCAGTGTTGCTGAAAATGAACAAAGTAGTGAAAATTTAGAATGGCTAGAAGATTGGGATGAAGATCGATTAGATATTCCTCTAGGAGTTCGCATAATGATTCGTTGGCAAAATGAAAATGCCGAAAGCTTCTTCTGGCGTACTGCTGGAAATAGCTACTATGAGCGCTGGGGTGCTTGGAAGAACGGAGAGGAAATCAACCGATGAAAAAGAAAGATCGCGGTATAGCTCTCATTACAGTTCTCTTAAGCCTTGCTTTAATCGGCGTCTTAGTTTCAAGTATTTCCATTGCAGGTAACATTACTTATAGAGTTGGCCTTATAAACGTAAAGTCAATTCAAAATCAGTACGCTGCCGAAAGTCGCATGAGTCGTGCGATATGGGATATGAACTATGAATTAAAAATTCATACAAATAGAAAGCTTGGTTTTCAGTCAGAGTTAGATACTGAAGAAGATGGGGAAGTCAGGCTTTATGCTGATGGTCAGCCCATTATAGAAACTTACGATGATAAGATTGTGACTCTCAAGTATCATGATGCCAATCAAGGCTTTGATTTAAGTGGCACCATAAACTCTTCTAAAGTAAAGTTGCTTAAGGCTGCTATTAAACTGCCATTTGAAGCGGATCCGGCTCCTGTTGATGATTTTATTGATAAATTAATTGACTACACTGACCGAAATGACCTTTTTCAGAACGAAGGTATGGAACGCGAGCAGTATGAAGATGAGTTCGGCGTCGACCTTCCAAGAAATAGCCCTATGGAGTTTGCCGAAGAAGCTTTATGGGTTCCTGGAATAGAAGAAGCCATATTCTCTCAAAAAGAATATCAAGAAATGGATCTCAGTCAATTTGAGTTCAAAGTTCAAGATTATTTAAGAGTTATACCTTATCGAGGCGTAAACTTCCCAAGAAGTTCTAAAAGTAATTTTTTTGCTGCTACAGATTATCAAATTATGCTCCATGGAGAGCTCGATGAAGCTCAAATGGAAGAGGTTCGCGAAGCTCGCAGACTCTGGTATTCAGAAAAAATTAACATTCAAGAGACAATTCCTGAGATTTACATGAAACTTTCTCGTGTTTTTAGTTTCAATGAATCAAAGATTTACAGAATTCAGGTGCAAGTCTCTCAAAATGACTCAGGTGCAAGCGTAAATCAAGAAGTTATTTTTAGTTTAGCGAAAGGTTTTCCGCGTTATCGACCAGATACATTTTCTGGATTGCGCTATTGGCGAAAAGTTAATTTTTAATCAAGGCCGTTTATGGGTTTATTTAATAAAAGAGCAGCAGGACTTTGCTGGAACACTAAAGGCGAATGCTTTGGTGTAGTTATTGCCAAAAAGGGCAATAACTATTCAGTCGTGTCTCACTGGTCTGAAAAATCTTCCAGTAGTGCTGGTGGAGTTGCTGCTACACTTCCAAGTAGCACTGCAGCTCTCGGTGTGAAAGAAGAAGATATAGTTGTTGCTGGTGAGATGGGGATTAGGTGTAGTTTTGTAGATGTGAAGATGCCACCGATCACACCAAAAGAAATGAGACAGTCTCTGACTTACTCAATTGGTAGTTACTTTCCGGTCAATCCAGACAACCTCCATTGGTCGTTTAAGATCTCGAACAAGAATGTAGAAGAGAATAAGTCTACAGTTCGTGTCATGGCCATGAAAAATACTTACTGGGACGATTGGATAGATGCCGTTGGCTCTATGAAAGTGGATCAGCTTTTACCGCCAGTTGCAGTTGTTGATACAGTGATCGATACCCCAATTTTTATCCTATCCAAAACAGACAGTTCAGGTACTGAAGAAGGTCGTAAAGGTTTTGTTTTAGCAAAAGATGAAGAAGGTTTATTGAAAGTCGCTCCATCTTTAGATATTCACTCTGAAGACTGTTTCGGTATTGGTGAAGATCCTCTATATTTTGAGAATCTAGACTTAGGACCTATAGAAAACCTAAAAGAGTCAACTCAGCAGAATTTTTCTCAGGCTATCTTACTTGCTCTACATGGTTTAGAGACAAACCTGAAGCAAGACAAAGAAACTACTTTTCAGATCCCGAAATCAATGGCTCCAAAAAGGAATGTCTTAACGTCCACCATTTGTTCTGCTCTAGCCGTTTATCTTCTCGCTCTTGGTATCTTCCAAGTTAGTCGTTATATCGGCACAAG
The DNA here is from genome assembly GCA_021232515.1 of Lentisphaeraceae bacterium. GTDB lineage: Bacteria > Verrucomicrobiota > Lentisphaeria > Lentisphaerales > Lentisphaeraceae > JAKVBD01. Next base: position 24,467 of record JAJPOQ010000091.1, on the reverse strand, counting down.
AAAAAAAGAAGCTAATTCCATAAAATCTGCAACAGCAAAAATATTGGATGATGCAAAGAAAAAAACAATCGATTTGAAGAAGCTGGAAGAACTCCAAGAGATCCGTACAGAAATAGAAGATAAACTCTTTAGACCAGCGTCTCCCAAAGATGTACTTTCATTGATTACAGCAAATTTACCAGATGAATATTATCTCACCAGTTTTCAATTTAGAGGTGATAAAGCGACCTGCAAAGTAAAGACGTCTGACCCTGCTGCATCTCCAAGTCAATTATTTAATATCTTTAAAAAAGTCGATTTCTTTGAGGATGACGTCCAAGTGGATCAAAACTCGAGGGACATAACTTTAGTTTTAAACGTCCTGAAGAAACCTGTAGTTGAGGTGACGCCATGAACGAACAGAAACGTCAGAAGATTATGCTTGCTGTTATGGCAGTCCTTATTCTCTTAGTTGTTTTAAATATGACGAAAAAGAAAGGCTCAAGTGGCTCTATTGTCGATAAGATCACAGGTGGAAATATTGAGCAGCTTAAGAAAGATTATAATAATGCTGTTGATAGGCAAAAAATAACGTTGCAAGAACAAGTAGACTTCAATCATATAGAGGAAGAGATTTTAAATATTCGTCCTCAGTTTTGGAGTTACACAAAGTCAGGAACGCCAAGAGGCGACATACAGCAGCACTTACGAAACCTAGCAAAAACTGTCAATTTAGATAGTATGCGTGTTAGTACAGGTTTTGAGAGACCAGTCAGTGGTTGTGAGTATATACGTTCGATTGATTTTAGTGTGAGTGATCGCGACTTCGACATGAAGCGTTTAGCTGAGTTTCTTGAGCTGATCGATAAAGAGACCGCTAAGTACTACTGGAATGAATGTAAGATCTACATGTCTGGTAAAACACTGGCATTTTCAGGTTCAATCAGAGTTTATGTATTTTCTAAAAAAGCAGTCAGTTTGTTTGGGAGAAAGTCATGAAAGAACTTTTCTTAGCAGGTGCCCTAGCTTTAAGTGGTGCGGCTATTTACTCAACGGTTTCCGTGGTTAAGTACACATATGCTCAACAAGACCTCAAAGATGCAAGTTTTGTTCCTGTTGAACGTGAGTCTACTCCAGAAGAAATAGGCAAAGACTTCTCAACGGATGTCATTTACAATAAAAATGCCTTTGAAGCATCTAGAGGTAAATCCTCAGATGAAGATACTGACGGCGGAGAAGAAGAAACAACAGTCAATAAAGGTTCGTACACTTTTGAGATTCGTGGAATAATTGGTGTCGGAGAAAAGCAAGTTGCCTTATTCTCTGCAAAACTAAATGGACGTTCTTCCTCAACAAGAGGTAGAACTAAAACTCGCTCGACAGTTTCAAGTAATTCCAATAAAATCTACATCTGCGGCGTAGGCGATAAGATTGCAGAGTCAGATTATAAAATTAAGTCAATAAAAGCTGGTCTTGTTGAGATAGAAGATAGCTCTAATAATAAGCAATCCTTTGAATTCTCATTAGCTTCTGATGAAAGTATTGAAAGAAGTGAAGTTGCTTTTAAAAATGAAGTTAGTAGGCAGAAGAGTTTTGCCAAGCAAAATTCATTTACAACTCCTAAGCCACCTGTAGCGCCAACGAAGAAACCTACCACTACAACGAAGAAGCCGGAAGCTAAACTTACTCCTGAAGAGCAAGCTAAAAAACGTGAAGAAGATATGCGAGCTAGAGCTACTAAGCTCAAGGAAGAAATGAAGCGACTCAAGAAGCTCCGCGACGATAAAAAGAAATCAGATAAATAAACAATCAATTAGAGAAAGCTATGAACTATACAAAATATTTAATGAATACCATGCTGAATAAGCGCCTTATGGCAACATCACTAGTTTGTTTATCTTTAATCGGGTGCACAAATCTTGAGGAAGAGGAAAAGACGGTTGAAGAACCAAAAATAGAAGCTCGTGAACCTGTTGCGGAAAAAGAGCAGCTAAGTGAAGTTATAGAAGTCATATCTCCACTGAAAGACTTAGATGAAAATGCAACAAAACTTAACTTGCCGATTCGTCAAAAAGTTAAAGAAGATAGACCTCAGCCGCTTACATACCGCATAGCAGATTACCTAAAAGAAAAAAGTGATACTCCCGCTGACTTTGATAAGAAGATAACAGTAAATCTTCAATTGGAAAATGTGCCGATTATCACAGCTATCGAAGCTTTCTCAAATAAAGATGTTCTGAACTTTGAATACATCATTGATCCAGGTGTAAAAGGAACTGTTCAAGCAGATATTTACCTAGAAGAAAAATTAACTAAGTACGATGGCTGGAAACTTTTTGAAGAGCTTCTCTATATGGGCGGAGCATATGCGACTGTTGATCCGGGGAATATCATCCGCATCATGCCATTTACTAAGATGCCTAAGGAAAAGCGTTTATTAATCAAAGGGGAGCCTAAAGGTAATGTTGCTGTAGAAGTTTTGGATATAATCAAAAATCAAGCAACGGATATCATCACCAACATAAAACCTTTTATGACCGATGGTGCGTCTGCAACAGTTCTAACTAAATCCAATGCTGTTTTGATCGTTGAAACTCCTGAGAATATGGAGAAAATTCGCGCTTTAATTAAACTTTTAGACAACTCCGGTCAGGCTGGTTGGCCGCAGATGGCTTATCAATGTAAAGAAGTCGACAGCGCAACAATTTTTGCTGACATACAAAACCTTTTGCCTATTTTAGGTTTTAATGTTTCACAAGGAAATACTCCAGATCCATCAGGTATAAAGCTGACTTCTATAGATAGATTAAACGTCATTGCTTTTAGTGCACCTACACAAGAAGTTCTTGATGAGATAAATAAGTGGGTTCGAGTATTTGATTCTTCTGATTCTGGTGAACAAGAAAAGTTATATAGTTACCCAGTTAAGCATGGTGTCGCAACAGACCTCGTAGATGCATTGACGACTTTCTTCCCAAATACTAGCGCAGGCACAAGTTCATCTACTTCAGGTTCTGGAAGTAGTACATCTAGTCGTGCAGGTGGAGGAAATAATTCAAGAAGCGGTGCTGGTGGCATTGGTTTGCAGCAGTTAAACCAAAGAACTCCTACTACAAATAGGAATAACTCGAGGACTAATAACACTCGTAGAACTAATACTGGCGGCCAGCAAAATACAGATGAGCCTCTAACTCTTTTCGATATGCCTTTGACCGTTTTTCAGGACATTCGTAGGAATAAATTAGTAATTCGTTCTACACCAAGAGTTTTCTCTATGGTGAAAGCGATACTAACTCACTTAGATGCACCTGCAATGCAAGTTATGATTCAAGTAACTGCAGTTGAAGTCGATATCGGTGATAGTTTAGCTTATGGTTTTGAGTTTGCCGCAGAAGCGAAGTTTGGTGATGGTACAGGTAATATTGGCAGCGGGAACAATGCTATAAGTGATCCTTTTGACCTAGTCAGTGGAGCTGCACCGACTGGGAATGGTATAAGTGCTTTACTCAAAAAGGCTGGTGTCGAAAACGAATTTGCCTTTGCTCAAGCAGTAGCTGGAGATGCCGCAACAAACTTACTTTTCTGTCCACAAATCTTAACTTTAAATGGTCAAGAAGCTGAAATTAATATTGGTCAGGAAGTTCCTATTCGCCTTGGTTCAAGTACTACAGATGGCACCGTTCAGGACAATATAGAGTATAGAGATACTGGTGTAATTCTTAAGGTTACTCCTCAGATCAGTGCAGATAAGAATGTGAACTTGATCATAAATACAGAGATCTCAAGTATTGCTGAAGATGCAGATGCTGGTAGTGATATCGATTCTCCGGTCATTAATCAAAACACTATTAATACCAATTTGAAAGTTAGAAATAGAGAGACAATTCTGCTTGGTGGAATTATCCAAAAGTCTGACAGTAGTTCAAATAGTGGTATACCTTACTTAAAAGATATTCCTTATCTTGGATTACTTTTTTCAGGGACGTCAGAACAGTCCAAAAAGAAAGAGTTAGTTCTTTTTGTAAAAGCTGTTGTGGTTGACAGTCGCAGTGACTATGAAAAGATGATCGACCGTTATCAAAAAGCTTTAGAGTATAAAGCTGAATCTCCTGAATTGGAAAAATAATCCATGTTGTCTTTGAAAACAGATCAACAAATTGCCGATGAGCTTTTTGGTGAGCTCGATGAACTTATTGCCGACAATCGTAAAGATGATGAATTAGAAATCTTTCCAATGATTGAGTGGGAACTAGTGAATAATGGTGTAATTACAGAACAGAACCTTATTGCAGCTTATTCAAAGATCGCAGATATCGAGATCCTTGATGATGATGAATTAGATGGCATAGACAAGTACGATGGCGTTACTTTTGATTACCTTCAAGAAAAAGCTCTCATTCCACTAAGTTGGGAAGAGGGCGAAGTTGTCTTGGCTCTTTCCTCTCCTTATGCAATTGGCGAAATAATGCATCAGTGGCTTAGTCACTTCGATTCAGAAGTTACTATAAAGCTTGCTCGACGCAGTGTTATAGAACGTAAAATCACAGAGGTTTACCAAGGAGACTTAGACAGCTTTGGTCTCGATGGCGGCAATGAAGAGTCACTAAGAGACTTAGCAAAGGAAGCTCCAATTGTTAGATTGGTGAACGATGTTATGGCCAGAGCTGCAGAAATGGGCGCGAGTGATATTCACGTAGAACCGAGTGAAGCGGAGTTAGTTATTCGTTATCGTGTAGATGGCGTTCTAGTTACAGCATTCACACCACCTTTGAGCCAGTTTTCAGCTATAGCTTCTCGATTGAAACTAATCGGTGGATTAAATATTACCGAAAGACGAGTCCCTCAAGACGGTCGTATCGAGCTAAATATTGGTAAAACTCAACTCGATGTTCGTATGAGTACACTGCCTGGAATGCATGGTGAAAGTATTGTTATGCGTCTTCTCCAGAAAAATGCTGCAAACTTCACTTTAGAAAATATCGGCATGGCTTCGGACATGTGTGTGAAGTATCGAAAACTTATAAAAAGACCACACGGTCTACTTTTAGTTGTGGGTCCAACAGGTTCAGGTAAAACAACTACTCTTTATTGTGTACTAAATATCCTGAATTCTGGTACTGAGAAAATCATTACTGTTGAAGATCCTGTCGAGTACCAAGTTGGCGGCATAACTCAAGTTCAAGTAAAAGCTTCAATTGGCTTAACTTTTGCAGCTGGTTTGCGGTCTATTGTTCGACAAGACCCTGACATTATCCTTGTTGGTGAGATTCGAGATAAAGAAACTGCAGATATATCTATCAACGCAGCTCTTACAGGTCACTTAGTTCTAAGTACTCTCCATACAAATGATGCAGCTGGTGCAGTCAGTCGTTTGCAAGATATGGGAGTTGAAAACTTTTTGATAGCATCTTCGCTTGTTGCGGTTCTTTCTCAACGTCTTGTGCGTAAGATCTGTCCTTCGTGCAATGGTGAATCAAGAATGACATTCACTTCATTAGAGGCTGTCGAAGATGAACCTAAATCATGTAAGATGTGTGGCTCAACTGGCTATAAAGGCCGTCTTGGTGTTTATGAGCTACTTGTTGTAAGTGAAACTGTCAGGCACGCCATTATAGAAAATAAAGATAGTGCAGAGATCGCGAAGTTAGCTATAGCAGACGGCATGAAAACCATTCGTGATGATGGCCTTAGAAAAGTCACAGAAGGCAAGACGACTGAAGAAGAAGTTGCCCGTGTCTGCATGCAGAACTTTGAAGATTAAACTTGTGAGAATCCTCTTAAGAGCTTAAAGTGGATTCTCTAATTATGAAAATAAAGGGTTATTTATGGGCAATATTCTGTTCGGTATTGGTTTTATCATTGGTGGGCTTTCTGGGAAGATGGTACTTATTGGCACAAATAGTAGTGGAGCATTAGCTGGCGTTGGCGTACTAATGCTACTTTGGGGACTTAAACAGAGTAGGGGTTAGTCTTCTATTTTTGAGTCGCGGATATGAAGGACTAAGTCTTTGAAACTTTTAAAGTCCTTCGTGCTCGTCCAGAAAACTTTATCGTAAATAAGTTGAGGGTTTTCTTCGAGAATCTTTTTAACTTCTTTTCTTCTAGCCGCACGCATCTTTTGATTTTTAAGCTGATCTATTTTAGTCATCACCAAAACCACTTTCAGGTTTAATTGATTCAAAAACTCTATAGCTTCTATATCTGACTCAGTTGGCCCATGGCGTGAGTCACAAAGAACTAATGCTTTACAAATGTACTCATCTTCAGTTACATAGGCCTGAATAAGTTCAGCCCAAAGTTTGCGCTCGTTAGCTGTACGTTTAGCAAAACCGTAGCCAGGCAAGTCGACGATGACTTTCTTCAATACATATGAATAGAAGAAGTTTATCTTACGTGTTTTACCTGCTTGCTTAGAGACCTGAGCAATATTTTGTTTCGTTATACCATTTAATAAGGAACTTTTGCCAACATTAGATCGACCAACAAAAATAACTCGTTCTTCAGGGCGACCTGAAAACATATGACCTTTGAGAAGGTTTGGGAGTTGTTTGACATCCCCGATACTAGTGATGTATTCTGCGTGCAAAGTGTGTTCCTTTAAAATTTTCCTAAGTCTACAATGAGGATGTTACTTTACAAGTTTATCGAATGAATAAACAGAATAGGGGAATTTAGAATATTCCCCTGAGTAAAGCATTACTTTTTAAACTTAAGGACAGCCACTGGCTTATTGAAAGGTATAATGCCTTTTGACTTTGTCTTTCTACGATAAATCACATCTTTACCGCATATGTACATATAGGCTAATTCCGGGCCAGCGAATTCAATGCTATTTACTGGCTTTCCAAGTGGATTCAAAATAACCCCACCCATACGTCCAGTTGGATCATACATTTGTATACCTATCTCAGAAGTTACGTAGTAGCGGTTATAGGCATCTGTCGCCATACCGTCTCCTTTAGAGACTTGCATAGGTGCTTTAGTTCTGAGGTACATGTAAGACTGTTCATTACTTAGACTGCCATCTTTATTAATTGAGTATGACCAGACTTTATCAGAGCCATGGTCAGAGACATTTAAAAAGCTTTGACCTACAGAAAGAGTAATGCCATTGGGCCTGACCATTTTAGTTTTATGTCTAGTAAACTTTCCTTCAGGAGAAATAATAATGATGGAAGCTGTTTTAGTTTCGGTTACATAAATCCAACCATTAGCTGTAACAACAAGATCATTTGGCTGTACATCTTTTGCTAGAACTTTTACCGATCCAGTTTTATCAACAGATATTACTTGTCGAACTTTACCTGCCTGGCAACAATATAGCTTTCCATCTGGCCCAAATTGCATGCCGCTAATTTTTTCTAAACCCTTAGCGTAAGTGCTGATTTCACCATTGTGTGAAACTTTAAATATCTCCGTGCCCTTAGCAACATCAGCAAAATAAAAATTACCTTCAGCATCAACAGCAGCGGCATCTGTATGGCCGTAGCCTTCAGCAACTTTTTCCCAACCTTCATTCGGTAAAAGAACTTGTGTTAAAGGCATATCTTGAGCTGCCATAGAAAGAGTTAATAATAAAAATGGAATGAGCTGCTTAAACATTATTTAATCTCCTCTTTGACATATTCTTTGACTCCGGGATAACCTCGCCACAACCAACGTAAACTAGCTGGCAGTATAGCACCACCATGATTCATACTGTGCTTTCCAGTACCCATGACAAACTTTGAATCATACCCAGCCCATTCTAGAGCTGATGCCATTTGACGATTAGCAAGTGGCCAATTCCCGTGGAGGTTATTTAAATCATTTACGCCATCTTGTAGAAATACTCTTATTGCTTTTGGTTCAGTCTTACGAATTAGAGCAGGGTACACATGTCCTCCACGAATGTTGGTGAAGCTACCAATATGTGAAAGGACTTTACTGAAATAGTCTGGACGTTCCCACGCTGCAGTCCATGCAGCAATACCACCAGAGCTGATTCCGCAAATAGCCCGACCCGCTTTATCTTTAGTTATGTTTAGCTTTTTGGTCGCTTCTGGGATGATCTCATCAATCAAAAACTTTGAATAGGCGTCACCCATGCTATCATACTCAACACTTCTATTGCGTCGATTATCGTTTGAGCCTTTATTACCAATGACAGTACCCGGATTGATGAATACACCGATAGTTACCGGCATTTCTTTTTTATGAATGAGGTTATCAAAGACAATAGTGGCCCTAGCTCCACCCTTGGCTCTTACATAGGCAACGCCATCGTTAAAGACCATTAAGCATGCAGGTTTATCAGGTGTATACTGTTTCGGTACGTAGACCCAGTAGTCTCTAGTCGTACCAGGATATATCTTACTAGTATTAAAAGTATACTTCGTGACTGTACCGACCGGTACGCTATCTTTCTTTTTTGAGTCTTCTCCAAAGTCATAGCCTTGAGAATAAAGCGGACTTATCCCTGAGGAAAAGATAAATATGGTCAGTATAGCTTTACTGATTGAAAGTAAGGTACTCACTAGTAACTCCAATGGTTATATTTGTGATAAAAAGGAATAGTATCCCATAAACTATTGATCTACAAGAGACGAAAATCATCGCAAATATAAAGTCATTTCCCAAAAATTTTGAAATCAATTTTCTCACGCTGTATTTTAATGTATCTGAAACTTAAAAATGAGGACCTCTATGAGCAATGAGTTTTCAATTAAAAATAGTTCTTTCTTGAACAATTCTTGGTTGGCTCCTATAGAGAAAGTTTTTAAGCGTAAAGATTTCACGAACTACTACAATTTAGACGAAACTATGACTCAAGGTTATATACTTGGGCCTGGTTTAATAAGTGGCTTTTCTGTTACTATTGAAAAAGATCTTGTTAGTCTAGAGATTCAAGATTTTGCAAACCTTTTAGATTGGCAGCTTTTGTATGAATGCCTAAGATCTTTATTAAGTGCGGGAAAAGGAATTCTGTATAAGAATGGAGATCAGTTTTCTGTAATAAACATCAATGAAGATGAAGCCTCACATATGTACTATAAGCATATGAAGAAAGCTATAAATGACACTCGAAAAATCATTATTAAGAAAGAAGTTGATTATACCTTTCTAAGAGTGAATGACTTCGGAATAAAGATTCAAATGGCAGACTTGCCTAAAGCTGCAGAAACAGATACCGACTACTGGAGTAAAATAGAAAAGGTACTCATCCTTCAGATAGATACCTATGGCCCGATTCATCATGCGACGCTAGAAGGGATTAAAACTAGTGACGGTGAGATAAAGCTATGCAACTATCATCACTTACCCAGTATTATTTCCAAAGAAGCAAATTTCATAACCTTAAATGGTATAACAAAGTCTATTGATGGCATGGTTCCTTTAGATAAGTTCTTGGAAGTTTTGGCTGATGAAGTTATAGATCTTGACTTTTGTTACTATTTACCCGAGGTCAACTTTCACAAGAAAGAAGATTTATATAACTCCTTAAATGAACTACGTGTAGCCTTGCCTTTAGAAGAAGATATCCAAGACGAAACTTCTGGAATTGAAAATGAAATTAATCCTATAGAAATAAAAACTAAAGTATCGAGTTTAGTTTCACAAATAATTGATCGATTCCGCGCAGGTGAGTCGGAAGCCGATATAAGCTTTAGTATTTGTACAAATGTAGATGCGGATATTATTGATAAAGATATAGCTCATGCAACGATTGAGGTTTTTAAAGAAGTCAAAAAGGATCCATCCTTAACTGATAGCCCAGAACGTTTGTCGGAGCTCTTGCTTGAAAAAGGACTACCTAAAGAGTTTACGACTTTAGTTCTTCAAATAATTTTTGATAAAATGAAAACCTTAAAACCCAAAGCAACAGAGTCTAAACCTCAAAAGGTTTCTATAGAAGAGGGCGGTGATGGCTGGGTTCTAGCCGCTTTATGTGCCGCTGTTGTTATGATAACATCTGCAGCCATCTTCATATTTTAGTTGAAGTCTCACAATCCTTTATAGTCCTCAAAAACTCTTCATATTTCTTAGTTTTGAGTACTTCTGAACACCTTAGTTTTTATGGAATATATGAATACTGATTATTAACATCAGCTCTTGGAGCTGCATGACCATCAGCAAATAGTGTATTTGCTATATTCAGGTGACGATTATCAAAGTCATCATGACCAGCGCCGCTTGTTATACGCTCCCATGTAGATCCAGTGGGAGCCTTTTCACTATTCATAATAAACTCACTAGGTTTAGTTAATTCGCCGGGATAGTAATTAGTGCTTCTAAGGTTTTCATTAACAGCATAAAAATAATACTTCAATATGTTAGCCCAAGAACCTAAGTTATCCCCAGTAGGTTCTTCATAGTTAGGACAGTTGAAGGACTCTAGAAATTTATCCGCTATTTCAGGGTTTCCAGAAGAATAGAAAGGTTCCTTTATGCCTTCTTGATTTACAAGTGCCCATGTATAAGGCGGACGCCATCGAGTCGTAAGAGTACCGCTCTTTTTATTTTCGCCATCATTTGGATCGGTACTTCGAATCCAAGACATTGGAATAGCAAGCTCGTTAAATACACCAACTTGCTTCAGGTTATTAAGGCAAATAGCAGCTTTCGCTTTCTCTCTAGCTTTATTTACCGCGGGTAATAGTATTGAGGATAATATACCGATGATCGCTATAACGACTAAAAGTTCTATTAACGTGAAGTTTTTACGCACACATACCCCTTATATTTAAGCTTCTAAATTATAAACAATTAGGATTGCAAATGCTAATTAAAATTGGAGTCTAAGTCTACTCATATTGTGATATTATCTAGACTTATCTATTTAAGTCATATTTCTTTATAGAAAAAATACTGAAGTAACATTACGCATGAATTTCCCTCTCTCAAAAATACCATTTTCACTCAAAGGTTGATCTAAAGATGGCTAATTCCAAAGCCGAATGAGGGGTTAGTTAAAGCTATTTATGGTCAATTAAAATGTTTCTTTAGCCATTTTCCATAGTGTTAATAAGTTCATTTTCACATAAGTCTTTGGTTCTTATAGTTATGTAGAGTTATTAACATGTAAAGTCCTAAAAAGTTACCAAAAAGTTATCAACAGCTTATTTCTCCATATGCATAAGTATATTACCTGAAAGTCCTTACGTTTCAAATGTTGCTGTTAGTAAGTGTATGCTATTTGTCATAACATATATTATGCGACGTTTAATTATTACATAAGATTACCCGGAAGTGAATAAATAATGATTATGGTATGTCGTAGGCAAACTTATTAATTTGTACGTGACAGGAGTTCCACAAAGATAAGGAAATGCGTGATTCTTTTATAGATGCTCTAAAGCGACATATTTCGGTATGATTAAGTAATACCCGGATTAGATCACCTCTTTTATGAACAACTAAAAGATTTCTTTCTCCAAAAGGCATTTCTAGTTTATTTTTAGGAGTTAAAGCTTTTGACCTAGTTTGGGTGTTTTTCTCTATATAATTACCTTCGGCCGTTGAGTATTCAAATTTACGAAATAATACGGTCCCTGATTTAAAACCCTTATCTCCAGTGGATAATAGTATGTCAACAAAACTACCTTCATCTCTAAAAAGAGTGAATTTAAAAGAAGAGTTAGTTTTGAGCCAATTGTAATTAATGAAAAACTTATAGTCAGTATATGTGCTTTTAGTGCTAATTAGTGAGTATTTATTCATAGACTCTTTATGAATAATCAATTTTTTATTTTCTAAGGTGAAGTTACTTGCGTGCTTTGATGAAAACTTAAGATCTGGAAATTTATTGATATGTTCTGGTGATTCTTTGGGTGTCTCTATGGTTTGAGTTTGATTTTCCTCAATCAACTTTTTGGGGATAAGATTAGTGTCTAAATCGACGAGCTTATTCGGTTCTGTTTTATTCAAGACTTTGCTAGGTATAGCCGGTTTTTTGATCGATTTTTTATTTTCTTTATTTAAGATTGGCTTATTAACAAGTTTACCTTCTAAGCTTGCTTGTGTGTCACCCGCAGATTTCCCAAGCAGTATGATTGCAGGTATAAGAATTATAGCAGCCAAAGCCAATGTAGAGAGAGAACGTAACGTAAAACCCTTTTTCTTTGATTCCTCACGATGCTTATGTGCCCTACGCTCTTTTATTTCCTCAAGGCTTACACCTTTAAGGTTGATCTGTGTCTTACTTATACTTCGGGATTTATCTTCATTTCTATACTTATAGCTATTCAGCTCTTTAAAAAGATCTTCACACGAGGCAAAACGATCTTCCGGTAGCTTTTCCATCATCTTACATACTATCTGAGACAATCGTTCCGGTATGGTTTCACAAATCTTATTAGGTGGTATGAGTTCTTCGCTACAATGCTTCATCATTATATCTATAGATGAGTCACCCTTAAATGGAACTTCACCAGTCAGCATATGGTAAAGACTTGCACCTAAAGAGTATATGTCTGTTCTGAGATCTGCAGCCTTAGCATTTCGTGTCTGCTCTGGTGACATATAGTTTGGTGTACCTATAGCTGTGCCTGTTAAGGTGGAACTATATTCATTGTCAACATACTTAGCTAAACCAAGATCTGCTAGTTTTACTTTACCGTCTTTGGTGAGCATGATATTTTCAGGTTTTATGTCTCGGTGTATTACACCTAGTTCATGTGCCTCGATTAATGCATCAGCTAGTATGATGGCATAATCAACAACAGCCTCAGGTGTTAACCGCCCTACTTCAGCTATGAGTTCGAGGATATTTCCGCCATCTATATATTCCATAACCATGTAGTAAGTCTTACCTTCATGGCCTGCATCATAGATACGAACAATATTTTTATGATTAACTTTTGCCGCGAGATTACCTTCTTGAATAAAACGCTCGACATATTCTGGATCTTCTTCAACAAGAGATGATCGTAAAAGCTTTACAGCAACTGGCACATCTAAGCCCATATGGTGACTAAGCCACACAGTCCCCATAGAACCTTGCCCTATTTGGCGCTGTAAAATGTACTTGCCGATCTTTCGAACTTTTATTGAATCGTTGCTCTTCATTAAATCTCTTTAAGTATGAGTTGTCTTATTTCAGCTTCACAACTATGCCAAGTTTCAAAACCTACAAAAGAAGGGCTTTCCATATCCACCATTAGCTTAGCCACCAACTCACCATTAATGAAAATTTTAATGTTTTTATAATTCTTTATGATAAATACTCGCTGCCATACCGAATTGTCAGCTAAGGCTTCGTTAGGAGTATTCAACTTTAATAGTTCCATGGAGCTATTCTTTAGTGTTTTTCTAGTATAGTCACCTTCTATTTTCTCTGCAGTGAGGTTATTAATAAGAAGACTGCCTGTTGGAAAAACTTTCCCCCTCTTACTTATCGTGAGTTCTACACTTTTTCTCTTATTTTTATAAACGAGTAACCTGAATCTACTATCATCCTTTAGTATTCGATATTGCATCATAATACTAAAGTTTTCGAAGGTTTTCTTTGATAAACAAATGGCCGAACTTTTATTTCTTGTTTTTGAAATTTTTAGCATTTTATCACTTATGCGATAATTGTCCTCAACATTTTTATATATATTTAGATTGCCAATGAGATTTATTAACTTTGCGTTATCTTTAGATGTCTTCTCTACTACAGTGGATGCGTCAATAATATTTAGAACTTTAGTTTTGTCTATATCCGGCTTATTAAGCCTAACTTCTGTTTTTTTCTTTAAATCAATAACTTCAGTATTGACTATGTTTAAACTTTTCTTGTCTGAAGTCTTTTCTTTAGGAAAAAAATAAATAGATGGAATAAGTGCTAACGCTGTAATCAACATAGCAATCTTCATACTAACTTTACTTTTGGATGGCTTAGCATCTTTTTGTTTATTTTTACTTCTCGACCTTATCTCTTCTAAATTGACGCCTTTGATATTTATTTGAGTCTTTCCTGTAACTGTCTTCGTAAGTGTGGCATCTTTATATTTCAATAAATTGAAAGCTTCTAAAAGTTCCTCTGCGCTTTGGTATCTATCCTCAGGAAGTTTCTCCATCATTTTACAGATGATTTTATTTAAGCCTTTTGGTAGATCGGAAATTAGTTTTTCTGGTGGAACCAGTGTGTCATTGCAGTGTTTCATCATCACATCTACAGAAGACTCACCCACAAATGGTACTTGGCCAGTCACCATGTGATATAAGGTTGCACCTAAAGAGTAGATGTCACTTCTCTGATCAGCGTACTTGCCATTTCGAACTTGTTCAGGAGATATATAGTTTGGTGTGCCTATGGCAACTCCAGTCATAGTCGAGCCATAGTCGTCTTTGAGGCTTTTAGCTAAGCCTAAGTCAGCAAGTTTGATCTTTCCGTCTTTGGTCAACATGATGTTCTCTGGCTTTATGTCTCGATGCACAACTCCTAAGCTATGAGCCTCGATAAGAGCATCGGTCAAAGTTATGGCATAGTCGATAACATCATCTGATGAGATTTGGCCACATTCGCCAATGAGTTCAAGGATGTTTCCGCCATTGATGTACTCCATGACCATGTAGTAAGTATTTCCTTGATTACCTGCATCGTAGATTCGAACAATGTTTTTGTGATTGACTTTACCTGCAAGGTTCCCCTCTTGGATAAAGCGTTCGACGTACTCTGGATCTTCGTTAACTAAAGTGCCTTTGAGGAGTTTTACGGCAACAGGTAAGTCAAGGCCCATATGGTGGCTGTACCAAACAGTTCCCATTGACCCATAGCCAATTTGCCTTTGCAAAATATATTTACCGATTTTTCTAACTTTGATTGAGTCTTTACTCATATCTTCTCCGACATACCTCAGTACTTTAAATAATACTCATTTTTTGTACCAGAGTGAGCATGAGTTGAGCTGCAGTGCTCATATATAAAACTCTTTTTACAAAAAGACTCTTTGTGTGTCGAAAAAAGCAACTTTATAAAAAATGCATTTTTTTTGATTTTTTAAACAATATCTCATCGGTGAACTCGTTTTGAGAGGTGTTTAAATATGGAGTGTATTATGAAGAAATTAGTTTTATTATTAGTCGTTATGTCATTAACATCATGCTTACATAGAAGAGCACACCGAGTAGCCCATAGGCAAGCAGCGCACGCTCATGCTCACGCGGCTCATTCCCATGAAGGACATGCTGAACATCAACATGAAAATAGTGATAGTGGACATACTCACGAAAGTACTACCCACCATTATAAGACTGGTCATGTAGTAAAAGTATTGCCTGCAAGATGTGTCAAAAGAACTATTCGAGGTCGAGTCTATTTTCACGATGGTAGACACTGGTACTCAAAGCGCAATAACACTTATGTAGTAGTAGTAAAACCTTAGTAACTAGGTCTTAGGAGTTCATTCTTGATGCGATTTAGGTTGTCGTCGAGAAGAACTCTGTGCGGTTCAGGAAATAATATGGCTTTCATACCTCTATTCATTTTCTGAATCGTACCTAAACATGCTTCTCGAGATTTATGTATATCAGGATCTTCACAGATCTGCTCACCATTTGCAAAAATTGGCTGCAAAAGATCTTGGCCTTCGCCATCCGGATAATCAGTTAGACCAGTCTTGAAGTTCACCGCCATGTCACTTGGTGTACCACCTTCTTCATAGACAACATCGCACTGCATGAAGCCGTTTATGAAATAGCGTTTAACTTGCTGAACTCCAGGATTCGTTATCTTAGTAAAGTCATTCGTCTTCTTGATCTTGTATTGCCAATCCATGTCTTTGGATTTACGAATTGCAGATAGTTTATAAATACCACTTAAGGCCGGCTCATCAAAAGCTGTAACGAGTTTAGTACCAATGCAGTATATATCTATTCTCGCGCCGCGATTCTTAAGATCCTCAACGATATATTCGTCCAAGTCTCCACTGGCAACAATCTTAACACTCTTATAACCTGCATCATTTAGAACTTTGCGGACAATCTTGCTATTTTCGACAAGGTCACCAGAATCAATACGGACTGCATGAGGTAGCTTTTCTTCAGGAAGTTTTAGATCATCTAGAACTGTAATAAGCTTCTTGATGCCTTCTTCTATATCAAAGGTATCAATGACTAGTATCTGTTGTTTTGGTGACGACTGTATATAGTTTTTGAATGCTTCTTCTTCGGTATCATGCGCTAAAACCCAGCTATGACTCATGGTGTTTACCAAAGGAATGTTGAAATGTTTGGCGGCTAAAACATTTGTTGTTCCTGCACAGCCAGCAATCCACGCACCACGAGCAGCTCTTAGTGCAGCTTCAGAGCCTTGTGCTCTTCTAAGGCCATACTCCCAAACAGGAGAGCTTTTCGCGGCTATAGCAATACGAGCAGCTTTCGTTGTCACGAGAGTATTGAAGTTCACAGCATTGAGTAAACATGCTTCAAGAAGCTGAGCTACAATTATATTTCCTGTAACTCGAACAATAGGGATGTTTGGGAAGATGATTGTCCCCTCTTCTACCGCATGAACTTCTATGTCTGCAGTGAGAGTTTTGAGATAGTCTAAAAAATCTTCTTCAAAAGCGTCTGAGTCATCACTGTTTTTAAGTGACTTTAAGTAGGAAATATCTTCATCTGTGAATTTAAAATTGTTCAGTATTTCAAGTACTTGGTCTAAACCAGAGAATACAGCAAAACCACCCTTAAAAAGAGCTTTGCGGTAGTAGATGTGAAAGGCGGCTTGATAGTCATGCATTTCCTGTTTCCAGAGACTATATGCCATACAGATCTGACTTAAGTCAGCTAAAAGAGGTCCGTTATGTGTACTTGAACTCAAAACAACTCCGTCAATTTAAATTCCACTCCCAGAATTCTTTAATTTAAGATGACCGAAAAAATCGAAATCATCTCTTTTCTTAGATTCTAGAAAGTCTTGTAGTGCATTACGGAAATCACTATAAGTCTGCTGACGAAGAATTTCTCTACCAACTGTGTTGCCATCAACAAATAATTGGCAAAGATAACGCCAGTTTTCTTTTGCTCGTTTAACAACACCACCTTCATGACCTTCAAATTCATTGAGATGATCATTCATAAAGCCATCGATATATGCAAAAACTTCTTCAGGACTCGGCTGCCAATCGCTTTGATCTTCCAATTGCTTGAAGATCCAAGGGTTTCGCAAAGCACCACGACCAATCATGACAGCATCACAACCGCATTCTTTGTACATGCGAGCTGCGTCAGATGGGTACCATATGTCGCCATTTCCCACAACTGGTATCTTGAGTCTTTCTTTGATCATGCCGATTATTCGCCAGTCGGCAACGCCTTCATAAAAATCATTTCGACGCCGTGGGTGAACTACAATAAAATCAACACCAGCTGCTTCAACAGCTTCTGCAATATGTAGAGTATGGTCGGCATTATCAAAACCGGCTCTTATCTTAGCTGACTGCAAGCCGGAAATATTTTTGCGCATCGCCGACAAAACATCGAAAAGTAAATCTGGATCTTTGAGCATAGCGGAACCAACATTGCCTTTCACTGCGCGGGCAGTTGGGCAACCAAGGTTTATATCAACTATATCTGCTCCAGCTTCAGAGAACTTACGAGCAGTATCTGCCATAAGCTGAGGTTTGTTACCCATGATCTGAACACTAAGGGGAACACCTTCTGTAGGACGCATAATGGAACGAACTTCTTTGGGTTTTAGTTCTGCAACACTCACTCGCACAAATTCTGTACAGACAACACCAACACCGCCGATAGCAGAAATAGCCGTTCGTACAGGGTGATTTGTTATACCCTCCATAGGTGCCAGCATCGTAGCCGGCTTATACGGAAAGCTTGTCGTTTTTATCGGTAACTCGCGAGTGTATTTGTTTTCCAAAAAAGCTTCTCTTTGATTCGTTTTGGCTAAACTTAGTCAAAGATTCTCTAAGGGCTATCTCTAAAAGTAGTTTTATACAAGGAATATAAGAGAAAGCATCGACGAGAGCCTAAAGAATTCAAATTAAGGCTTGTGAGTGTCTACAACGGTAAAATATTTACGAAGGTGACTTATAGCCTCTTCGGAATAAAGTGAACTGTCTAGGGTGATTTTCTTGAGACCCATTTTTATAAGAGAATCAATGTTCTGAAGATCTATTTCACGAACCCAACAGCCATCGAGATTTATTTCTTTAAGACGTAAACCACTCAATTGCCAAAATTCAAAAAATGGCGTGTACCTCAAGTTTAATTTTCGTAACTTTAATGGCGCAAGAACACTAGTTAGTTTTGTGCCTGAGTGACTGCGAAACTCACGATAACGTGTATGTGATAGATCTAGCGCATAACCGTCTTCAAACTCTTCCAGGTCTCTATCTAAAGGTTCTGTATTCCAATAGTTGTTTACCATGATCAACATAGCTTTCGCCAGAGGCCAGTAAGCTTTCGGTTCACGTCTATGCTTACTCGTAACAGTCATGTGATGGGCAAACAGTGACGGAATCATGTATCTTTGATGAAAAGAAAGATAATCGATGATCTTTGCCAATTGTTTGTCTTGCAGCAATTCATTATCTTTTTTGATTTTAGCATATTGTCTACTAACCGTGAGGAGCTTTCTATCTTGATCCTCTATATTTATTAAAGCAATATATTTAGCAGATGCCGAAAAGTTTTGAAGAATAAAATGTAGGAGTCCAAGCTTTTTATAAAACTCCTGTTTTTGTTCGGAAGAATACTCGCGTTGTAAACCTTGCTCTAAAATCGAAATCTGTTCTGTAGGATTAGCTAAATTCTGACTTGTAGAGATCTCTTCAAGTAGCAAGTCTATATCCTTCCCTTGCTTTAAAGTTAATTGTCTTTCAGTTAGAAATAGCGATAGAGAGTCTTCAGCTTTTTTCTGTTGCTTTTGAGCTTCAATCTTAGCTGCAAGAGCTATGTCTTTTTCGTTCTTAATTCGTTGGAAAGATAAAAGTGCGATACTTACAATAAGCAGAATAAAAAAGGCAACGAGCATAGACGTTGTTTTGTTGCGCTTAATCAAGAGTTTGAACTGGATGAAAAAGCCGGCATTCTCAGCACTGGTAGCGTAACCATGACGGTATTTGTCTAGATCCTGTCTAAGCTCCTCAACAGAGCTATATCGCTCACTTGGTTCTTTACGCAAAGCTTTACAAGTTATAGCGACTAAACTCTCAGGTATCTCTACAGTAGATTCTTTAAGGGAGCGAACCTCGCCAGTTCGTGTATTGCGGATGAGTTCCTCGGCTGTTTTACCGTCAATCGGTAAGTGAAATGAAAGCATGTTATAGAGTAAGGCGCCAAGAGAGTATATATCAGTCCGTTTATCCTTAGTTCCATTAGCAATAGTCTGTTCAGGAGCCATAAAGCCTGGGGTGCCTTTTATCTCACCATTCAAGGTCATGGTGTTGATGATGTCAGGGTCGAGCTTACTTAAGTCTTCTTCTGTCTCTTGCTCTGGTTCAGCTTCTGCAGTAAGTATTTTCCCCAAGCCCCAGTCACAAACGTGAACCTGACCATAAGAGTTTATGTGAATATTTTCAGGTTTTATATCGAGATGAATTATATTTCGAGAATGTGCGTACTCTATAGCATTGCAAATACTGGCAAATATATCGAGTAAGGCAGAAAGCTTATAGCGACCCAAGTAGGATTTGTCGCCAGAAGCCAGTTTCTTAATCACGTCTCCTAGAGTATCACCAGTTAAGTGTTCCATTATGAAATAAGGCAGGCCGCTAGATTCGAGGCCCATGTCGTATATCGGAATAATATTTGGATGCTGTAGTGAAGCCGTTAATCGGGCTTCTCGTAAAAAAGCTTCGACGCCTTCTTTTCCCGATTCTTTTAAAGGAACCGCTTTCGCTACAGATCTGTCTGATCTATTGTCGGTGACGCGAATTATACGTTTAACTCCACCCTCACCTATGAGCTCATGTTCGATATATTGAGTCAAGGAATTGGCCAAGTCGTACTGTATGGGATAAGCATAACGAAGGTCGTCTTCAGAAATGTTAGACTTTGGTGCTTCAAAAAATGCCGCTAGGTCATCATTCATTGAGCGATATGTCTTTTCGTATTCTTTATTACTCATGATTTATAGTAGAGCTTCGAGTTAAGTGGAGCAAGTAATAGATAAAAGCAGTTGTAATATTTGTAGTGATTTAGTAATGTTACGATTATGTGCTAAAAAGGTTTTCATGACTCTTACTTATATAACAAGACATACTCTACTTGCGAGAATCCGCGACCCTCAAGACTCTGAAGCTTGGAAGGAGTTTATCGATTTTTATAAGAACTACATATATATCATCATAAGATCTATGAATATCACTCCTCACGATGCCGACGATCTACTCCAACAAGTCACACTAAAACTTTGGAAAAATCTGCCAAACCATCTTCACGATCCAGAAAAAGGTCGCTTTCGATCTTGGGTTAGTACGGTTACAAAAAATACCGTTCTATCATTTATAAAGAAGCAGAAAACTCGCAATGAAAAAATGGATCAAGCTGAAAAAGAGAAAAGCGAATTATACTTAAATGGTATAAAACTGCCAGACATAGACACCATTGCTCAAAAAGAGTGGCAAGTCTTTGTAACTAACACGGCTTTAGAGAATTTAGAAGGTCGTTTTACCGAACAAGCAATACAAGCATTTAAATTGAGTATCAGTGGGCTTATGCCAAATGAGATAGCTGAAAAACTAAGCATTTCGAGAGACTCCATCTACAAATATATAAGTCGTGTAAAAGTACGCTTTATAGATGAAATAGACTTTTTACGTAAAGAAATGGATGTCTAAAAGCAGTGAAAACTGTTTAGTTTCCACTGCTAGAGAATCTTAAAGCTTTGGTTCTTCCCAGTTTGGAATGCCGCCATTTGCTTTTTGTTTTTCATACAAATCGATAAATGGCTTATTTGTCTCTAAAGTAGCATCTTCATTTATCATCATAGGTCTTACTTCAGACCACCATGCGTCATAAGACTTCTTCATCTCAGCAACAACTTCAGGGTGTTGTTTACTTACATCAGTTTTCTGGCTTGGGTCTTTATCGATATTGTAAAGAGAAGTGCCGACTAAGCGCCATTTTTCGTTCCTAACTGCAAATCCTTTGTATTTAAAGTTGTCTGGATTTGAATCACCTTTGCCCCATCTTCCTGTGGCGTTTTTAGATGCCCAGCGACCTTTGTGAAAAAACAGATTGCGATCTTTCCATGCTGCGTTCGAGTCTTTGAGAAGAGGACGTAAGCTGCGGCCATCTAATTCTAAGTCTGAAGAAATGGAAGCTCCTGCTAGTTCCGCTAAAGTAGGAAAAAGGTCATAGTGACGAGTAAGCTTGTTGACATCAACTCCAGCTTTGATTTTACCAGGTAAACGCATAAACAGAGGAACTCTTGAACCGCCTTCATCTGCAGACCCTTTTCTACCTTTCATATCAAAATTCCAAGTACCAGCAGCAGATCCATTATCAGTCATGAAAATCAACAATGTGTTATCCGCTAGCTTCCACTCATCTAACTTATTCATCAATAAGCCCATGTTTTCATCAAAGTTGGTAATCATACCGTAGAAAGCTACAGACTTTTCTTTAAGCTTTTTATTATTGTGGGTCTCATTTTTATAGGGATCTTTATACTTATCAGCAACAATAAATGGTCCATGTGGGGCATTTAGAGCTATGTAAGCAAAGAAAGGTTTTTCTTTTTGTTCCTTGACCCAACCAAGTGCATGCTTGAAGAAAACATCTGTACAGTAACCTTTAGTTTTTACGATCTTATCATTGTGCTTAATAAATGGATCAAAATAGCTTGTACCAGGAACCGCTCCTTGAGTACCGGGGAAGTTTTGACCTATGCCGCCAGCACCATGAATAAACATTTCATCGAAACCGCGATTGTTTGGCTGATACTCATCTGCATCACCCAAATGCCATTTACCAAAAATACCGGTTGCATAACCAGCTTTCTGTAAAACTTGAGCAACTGTGGTCGCCTTGAGAGTCATGCGTTCACGCTCTAAAATTGTGTGAGTTATGCCATTCTTAAAAGGTGCCTTACCAGACATAAGAGCTGCACGTGTAGGTGCACAAGTTGGGCTTGCATGAAAGTCTGTAAATCTTGTACTCTGAGTATATAGCTTGTCTAAATTTGGTGTCTTTACAAATGGGTGGCCATGACAAGCAAGATCTCCATACCCCTGATCGTCAGTCATGACGAGAATTATGTTTGGTCGACTACCAGCCAATTCCTGGGCATTTAGAGATGACAAAGCCGCAAAGGCTGAAATGAAAAGAAGAAAAAATCGCTGCATTGATAAACCTATATATTTTGTTTCACACTAGGACTAAGTACTTATGTGATTTTAGAGATTGGATACCTTTCTAAAAAAACATGATGTTTTTTTGAAAGACATCCAAAAAAAACAATTGGCTACGCTTTGAGTTTAAGTGTGTGTTAAAAACAAGGATAGGATTATAAAATGAAAAAAGTACTTTGTGCTGCAGCCTTATTGCTTAGTAGCTTTACCGCTTACACTCAAGATTCTTGGGTGATAAACTCTCAGGAAGAGTGGCAAAAAGAAACGCTAAAACAACAAAACTTAGTCATTAAAGATGGTTTCGCCGATCCCGAAGCAAAAACATCAAGCTTCTTAAGTAAGATGAAGACCTTTGATTCTAAGAAAACCGCTAAGGATATAGTCTTTAATCAATCGCCTATCTGGCAAAACTGGAATGCAACTTCAAATATCGGTCCAAACAACTTAGGGGATGCTCCAGTTATGCTTAGTATTGGTCCTGGTAATTACTGGATGTTTGGTCGTTATAAAAGTTCGAAGAATAAGAAGTTTAAAGCTGAACCGGCAAAACTTAAAGGTTTTGACATTCCTCTCATGACAACGCCTTATGCGAATCAATACGATGCTCCCGGCGGTCTTAACAGTAATCGCGCTGGATACCATGCTTGGCAAAGTAACGATATGGTGAATTGGGTCCACCATGGTGCTGTAACAGAGAAGTTTTCTACTTGGGTAACGACTGCCGAATATGTCGATGGTAAGTTTTATATCTATTATGATTACCCAAATGATCAGGATCCGCACCTATATATCGATGATAACCTTTTTGATGGTAAACCAGGTAAGAATATGGGCATGGCGTTTAAAGATCCGTCAGATGGTTCAGACTGTGCTTTTATTCGCGATGAAGACGGTAAGTTTCACGTTATATATGAAGACTGGAGTCCGATAGATGCAAATAAGCGTTCTTGGGATTCTCCGCTAGCAGGTCACGCAGTAAGTGAAGATGGTATAAAAGACTTTAAGATCCTACCGCCAGCTGTAGATCATCGAACAACACCAACTGGTAAGTTTGCTGAGTATAAGCATCCACATTGGCTTCAACATCCAGACTTTAAGTCAAACATCGCCAAGTATGAAGTTCACACACCTGAGCAAAAAGCCTATGGCGACTGGGCCGCAATAAACATCGGCGGACAGTATTATATCTTTGGAGACTATGACCCTTCACATGGACATAACATGAGTACCGGCTGGTTTACTACAGATAGTTTAGATAAAGAATTTACTTGGTGCGATAATATTGGTAAAGGACACCCTGATCCAGATGTCTGTTTTGCTAATGGACAATTTTACTTGGCGACTCAACAAAAGACTGATTATGTGAGCCCTGGGCCTTGGACTGGAAAAGTTGAAGCAAGAGTCGGAGTAGATACCAATAAAGACGGTAAGATCAACAATTGGACAAACTGGCAAGTTGTCAAAGAAAGTTATGATCACAAACCAGGCTTTGCTAAGCACGTGGTTAAGACAAATGCTGCGATTGACTTATCTAAACTCCCTGAAGGGTATGGTTTTCAATTTGAATTTAAAATGACCGATACAACGACAAATAAGTCCAAGCCTATCATGGATAAGGTTATACTAAACTTCAAATAGAATATTTCTGATTATCGTGAGCCATCTAAAATACTTTTTAGGTGGCTTTTTACTTTGATTAATAAAACCTAGGCCAAGCCTCTAAGCCATATTTGTTACTAGGAAACTTGGGCTCATCCTCATAAAAGATTGCCATGCTTGACGCTCTAAAGTTTCCATCATTCTCTCTTATTATTTTACTATGACCATCAAGAGCAATGTAGCCAATCATTGACGCTATTATCAATTTGTAGTTCTGATCCAGGTTAGCAACGCAGAAAGCAAACTTAGCCTTTTCTCTAGCGCTACTTAAGTTTGGTGATAATAATAAAACAAGAATACCTATGGTGGCATTCGAGTAATCTTTTTCATATATCCTCAATTTTTTACATTAGCACATTGCCTTGAGTCTTTTTGGAAGAATTTTTGAATACCCATAATTGAATTTTATGGCACTACAGGATATTTAGTGTGATTTTGATCTTTTTCATTTGAACGATTATGTTTCTTTCTAAAAAGGCCTTATGGATTCTAGTGTGCTTTATAGTCAAATTCTTGGCATCAACTCACCATGGGTTGTTGATGATGTAA
>JAJPOQ010000081.1 GCA_021232515.1 Lentisphaeraceae bacterium | reverse complement strand
TTTCTGATAGACTACACCAAAGAGACGTTGTAATTTCGTGTTGCATTTAGGTCCTCATATTTTTATTGTCCAAGATAAAATATGGCCTAAATGCACTTCTTCATTATTATCCGTTTATCACAGAACTTGAGACATTACCTTTTTTTGTAATACTAGAAAAAATTCTCGTTTATTCATGAACATGCGCAAGATCCTAAATCGCCAGCCGACTTAATAAGGTATAAGATCTGATTCGAGTGAGACCACTTTCATCCTCATATGGCTAAATGCTTAGAATCATAAAATTTGATTTTACTGACTTCAATTAATATTTTAATAATGGCCAATTACTGGAAGTAACTTTTGAAAAAAACATATAAACTAGCTCTCCCGCTACTTATGGTATTTAGCTTAAATCTTGCCGCTGCTGCGCCTAGTTTTAAGGATGTTAAGGTCATTCTTGAAAAGAAGTGCTTGGACTGTCATGACAGCGACATGAAGAAGGGAAATGTCAATCTTGAGTTAATGCTAGATCAGGAGACTTTTGATAAAGTAAAGAACGAAAAGTTATGGATAAAGATTGATCGTGCTATCACTTCTGGTGATATGCCTCCAAAAAAGAAAAAGCCTCTCGTTGCTGAAGCAAAAAAAACGATCCTCAGCTGGTTTTACGAAACCTATGTTTTAGATAATGGCAAAGAAAATATTGGCTATAGAACTGTCCGTAGACTAACACGTTATGAGTTAGAGAATACTCTTGAGGACCTTTTACATATAGAACTCAAGTATCCATATGTCTGGAGCTATGAGTTCCCAAGTATGGTCAAGAGTTACATAGAGGAAGCTGTTCCTCAAGACATACAAGGTGTCTCTGGTTTTCGGAACGATGCGAATCAACTGCAGAAGTCTAGTATATCAATGAACAAGATGATTAGTTACATTCATTCTGTTATCCGTATTTTTGCTAACTCTCCAAAAGCACAAAAAGCATTTTTTGGGAAAGAACTAACTAAGAAAAAATACACTAACAACGAAGTTAAAAGCCTTCTTATTGCCTTCATGGACAAAGCCTACAGAGGCCATAGTAACTCTCAAACGAAGAATGCGGTCTTCAAAGCATATGTTAGTCATCGCAAGAAAAAACAAAACTCATACTCCTCATTGCTTCATGCATTTAAAATCGCCTTACTTTCACCTTCCTTCCTCTACCATATGGAAGATTCAAAGAACAGCTCAACTCGCTATAAGATAACAGGCGTCGACCTCGCTAACCGTTTATCATATTTCCTCTGGTCGTCTATGCCCGACAAAGAGTTACTAGACCTTGGGAAAAGCGAAAAACTATCCAACGAAACCGTCCTTCGTAAACAAGTAAGCCGTATGCTAAATTCAGAAAAACGCCTTGCTCTTTCTGAAAACTTTGCCGGTCAATGGCTTGGCTTTGAAAGCTTAAAAACAGATAAACGATTTTACAAAAGCGAATCATGGAATCGCGGCATATATGACGAGATGTTATTTTTCTTTGATGAATTAATAAAAAGTGATAGAAGCATCCTCGACATCATCAACTCTGACTGGACCTATAAAAGTCGCTACACAAAAATCAAAGTAAACACGACAAGAGGAAAAAACAAAAAAGCTCTCTATGAAGACATCTTCAGCGCTCGTAGAAAGCGACCAGGAAGGCTTGAGAAGTTTTATGACCCTCCAAGTTTTAAAAATATTAAAGATGGAAAGCTTGGTGGCATGTTAACTCTTAACGGCGTCATGCGCTTAACGTCAGCACCAGACAGAACCAGTCCTATTCGCCGTGGTGTATGGATGACCGAGGTAATCATTGGTAGACATATGGAAGCTCCGGAAAATGTCCCACCTCTAAGTGATAGCGAAAAAGCCGATACCGGTAAAAAGCTCACCCGCTTAGTCGATATATTGAAAGCTCACACCAACAAAGCCGCCTGTATTTCATGTCATCAGCATATTGACCCTCTCGGTATGGGCCTTGAAAACTTTGGCCCTTTTGGAGATTACCGTACATCATACAAAGATAAACAAGACATCATCTCTAACGGTAAACTGCCAAATGGTAAAACTTTTGATACTCCGACGAAGCTGAAAATCTTGCTACTCGAACACTACAAAGACGACATTGTCAAAAACGTGATCAAGAGAATGATGTCCTACGCTTATGCGAAAGAGCTCCATCCAAACGATCGAATAACTCTAAAAGCTATTCATAAAAAAATGTCAGAAAACAATTACTCCATGAACACATTAATTTATGAAATAATCAAAAGTAAACAATTTCAGTTTAGAAAGGACCAGCCATGAAAAAATCATATCTAATTCCAAGAAGGACATTTTTACGTGGTTTAGGCGCAACATGCATAGGACTTCCAAACTTAGAAATAATGGCGAATAATCAGTCTAAAGCCAAAGCTCCATTGCGCATGGCTGTTCTCTATAAAGGCTGTGGTGTCAATCCAAACTCATGGGATATAACAGGGGCTACTGAAGACAACTTCAAACTCTCAAAAACTTTGAGTCCTTTAGAGAAAAACAAAAAAGACATCTTAGTTCTTCGCGGTATAGACAGCCACCCTAGAGCAAATGGCGGTCACCCTAGCCTCTCTATTGCATTCATGTCTGGCTTGCCTAAAAACAAACGTTTCGAACAGCGCTATACCTTTGATCAGCTTATTGCCGATAAGATTGGCCAATCAACACCTGTTAAGTCTCTGGTTATGAGAAGTGACCATTTCCTCGACCCAAACGATCCCGTGGAAAACTTCTTGTCGTACGACAAAACAGGGAAACCTCTAGAAGTCGAGTCGAGTCCTGAGTTTGTCTTCAATAAACTTTTCAAGGGTTTCAATAACCAAAAGTATCGCCAACAAACAACAAGTGTATTGGACGATATAAAAGAGAGTTACCTCGCCGTAAACCGAAAAGCTAGCAAGCAAGACAAAGAAGTTCTGACTCAATATTTACAGTCAATTCGTGAAGTTGAAAAAAGTATTGATAAGTATAAAAATAAGACACCCAATAAAACTCAAGAAGCACGTTTTAGAAATCTACCTCCACTATCGGGCTCAACAAATGACATGCCAGGTAGAACGAAGGCCATGCTCGACCTTATCGCCTTAGCATTTTGGACAGACATGACGAGAGTCTCAAGCTTGATGATGGCTCATACAGAAAGCCGGACGATTTATGACTTCCTAGGCATAAACGACGAATTGCACTACCTATCTCACTTTGCTCGAAATAAAAAAGCCATCCCGGGTTACGACAAAATCAATCAATGGTATGTCGCACAACTCAACTACTTCATCAGTAAACTCAAATCACTCAAAGATGGTCATCAAACATTATTTGATA
Organism: Lentisphaeraceae bacterium; assembly: GCA_021232515.1. Classification (GTDB taxonomy): domain Bacteria; phylum Verrucomicrobiota; class Lentisphaeria; order Lentisphaerales; family Lentisphaeraceae; genus JAKVBD01. The sequence continues at coordinate 31,238 of JAJPOQ010000081.1, read as the reverse complement.
ATTCTCTCATTATGTTTGGTTCAGGTATGAAGCACGGTGACTACCACTCTGTCACAGACTTACCGATGATTCTAAGTGGTGGTGCTGGTGGACAACTAAAGCTTGGTCGTTACGTCAAATACTCCAAAGAGTCGAATAGTAATTTATTACTAAAAATGATGCACCTTATGGGAGTTAAAGAAGAAAAATATGGCCTTTCAACCAGGCCGACAAAAGGACTAACTGAAAAAGCCAACTTTAAAGACTATTCTGCAGATGACGGTTCATGGAAGATTCTCAAGAAGGATAGTACGACAATCGAAGTCAAAGCTTTACTGAAAAGTGAATTCAGTGAAGGCAACCCAAATCGTTATATCTTGAAACTTTCAGGCAATAAAGAGATCGAGATAAAAGCTCCTTATATGAACATCCACAAAACGAGGATGGATGGAGCTACTGGGAGTGTTGTTAACTTGAAAGGTAAATTTAAACTGGAAGGCAAAAATATCGTCATTCATAATGTCTTGTCATGTAAGCGTCTTTAACTATTTATTCTGCCTAAAAGCAAGAGTTTAATAAAATGCATCCCTGCGAAGGTAAATTGATAAATAAAGCCTTTAACTCAGTTAAGAAAAACACACATTGGCTTAGGTATGATAAATGCGTCTAATTATTACTAAATCTTAAATTTTATAAAACAAAGCAAGAGTGCAGTCATTTTAAATAAACATACACACTTTCGAAACTTCACTTTGGTAGAGTTACTATGCGTAGTCGCCATCATCGGTATTCTTGTGTCTATACTCTTACCAAGTCTGCATAAAGTTAGAGAAGATTCAAAATTTACCGTTTGTACTTCAAACCGGAATCAGAACTATAAACTCATGGTCAGAGGCTGGAGCGACAACAGCGGTCGCCTACCCATATTTCTCAATCGAGGTTGGAACAACCGTGACAACCCTAGATACACAAATGAAGGCTGGGCTGGCGTCCAAAACAGAAAGAATACAGATGTCATAAATCCTGTTGCCGGACTATATGGGAGTGGATTCGAAAATCTTCTTAAGTGCCCAAGCTTAGAAACCGGTGAGCTCAACGACAGAACATACAGCAATGGTGGTTTCGACTACTCTTACCCTGCTGCCTTCGCCGCTATTCAAATTGCTAAGATTGACTCTACTGTTCTATGGGTTAGCCAAGAAAGACCAACACCGATAATCATTGAAGAAAGCCCAAACAGCCTAAATAACACGACTTATGAAGCCTCTTGTGCAAATGGCGACAAACTTGGGTCTTGGCATAAATTCGGCAAAAATATCGGTTATACTGCCATCGATGGTCAAGCCGTTATCCTCAGATCTTTAGGGATGTATTTTGCTCCTGGGCAAGCACAGATTTTTTACGGAGGTGAAAGTAAAGGCTTAGGCAATGAACGGGCCTTAGAAGCTTGGCCACGATAAACTTTAAGAGAAAAAAATACAGAAATGCGCAAGGTTTAGAATTTCGATACGACTTAGATATATAAAGGACTCCGTAGGTTCTAAAAACTTAAAAGCATAGAAAATCTAAAGTAAAACATAAATGAAAAAGTTTACATTAATTGAGCTCTTAATTGTTATTGCCATCATCGGTATTCTTGCATCGATGCTTCTACCAAGCTTACATAAAGCAAAAGAAGAGGCCATGTTTGTTGTATGCTCTTCTAATCGTAGCCAAAACTACAAACTTATGGTCAGAGGCTGGAGCGACAATAGTGGTCGCCTCCCCATGTTTGTCAATCGAGGTTGGAACAACCGTGACAATCCTAGATACACAAATGAAGGTTGGGCTGGCGTCCAAAACAGAAGGAATACAGATATCATAAATCCTGTTGCCGGACTTTATGGCGGTGGATTCGAAAATCTTCTTAAGTGCCCAAGCTTAGAAACCGGTGAGCTCAACGACAGAACATACAGCAATGGTGGTTTCGACTACTCTTACCCTGCTGCCTTCGCCGCTATCCAAATAGGTAAAATTGATAATGAAGTTCAGTGGGTCAGTAAAACTAGACCAACACCGATAATTATTGAAGAAAGCCCAAACAGCCTAAATAACACTACATATGAAGCCTCTTGTGCAAATGGCGATAAGCTTGGAAACTGGCATAGGTCTGGTAAGTATATCGGCTATACTGCCATCGATGGACAAGCTGTCATTCTTAGATCTTTAGGGGTACATTTCGCTCCTGGACAAGCTCAGATGCTTTACGAGGGACAAACCAAAGGCTTAGGTAATGAGACTTCACTAGAAGCTTGGCCTCGCTAAGAGTTTCTACAAAGATCATGAAAAAGTCTTCTTAAGTAGAATACTATTTCCTTATTCCTCTCTTATATGATAAGACGATTCAAATCCTCAATACACAAGCACCTGATCTAAAAATAGTTTTATCTTTTCCTAAAAAAACCGCAAGATCTATAATCCCCTTCCGACTTACTAGTTAAATCATATAAATCGTATGCCTAAATATTTAGTTGGAAGAGGAATATTTTGAAAAATAGAAATCTAATAAAGATAAAGCGTTTCACCATCTTAGAATTACTAGTTGTTATAGCTGTTCTTGCTATACTCATGACATTATTACTACCAAGCTTATCTAAAGCAAAAGAAAGTGCCAAAGCGGCTGTATGCTTAAGCCAATTGAAACAGCTCGGTATATCCTACATGCAATACACTAAAGATAGCAGTTTCAAAACTTTAAAAAGAGAACTACAAGCAAATAAAATGTGGATGGCTAAACTTTATAAGTACCATCAAAGTAGAGAACTCATGAAGTGTCCATCAACAACACATGAAACTAGTGGTTGGGGAAGCAGTAAAACAGGTTGGGTTGGAGACCGTGACTGGATGATCGTCGATGGTGAACTTGCCTCTGGCAGCTATGGTTTTAGCTTCTACCTAACAACAAGAGGGCCATTAACATATTATAAGTCTGTAGGAAGTGTTGCTGAACCATCAAATACTCCTGTCCTTACGGGGAGTAACTGGGTAGACCACCGACCTGCTAGAAACTATGCTGGTCCTCCAGCAGACCTTGAAGGGACAAATGACTTAACCGAAAGAGTTCTGATCAATAGGCATTTTTCCAAAAAGAACAATTCTCTTCAAGTTGATGGAGGAGCAAAGACTTACCATTTGAAAAACACCCTTCAGTTTGAGTGGCACAGGAACTTTCAACATAATACTCTTGTAATCCCTTAGGTCTTCGTAGAATTAGTTTCTTATCTGACGTTTGAAGGGTTAAGCGTATACTCTACGTGCCACCTAAATCTAGTCAATAAAGCTTTTATTGACTGGGTCTTTTATGGTTAATCTATTCCTAGCCCCTCAGCGCCCTACTTATTAGTTTTTATCTAAATTTATAAAAGCCCGCAAGATTCATCAATTACCTCCGACTTACTCAGACAGTAAACCATAGAGATATTGTCATTACATAATCAAATATAGAATAATCAATTACCATGACCTCTAGACACATTACCCTTATTGAAGATTTTCTTGAAGATGTTTCAACGGAAAAAGACTTAAGAAAAATTAAAAAACTTATACAAGAAGACTCTGCTTTCCGTGAATACTTTACTGATGCTTTTCACTTCAACCGCCTTCTCGAAATAACTCACCGAAAAGATTCAAATTCTCTATTATAGTTATCTCAGCGCTCTTCCAAGAATCCTTATTTATTCTCATTCACTATGTCATTTGAAAAATAATTTTAGCAAAAAAGCAAGATTTATGTTGAACATCCGACTCACTATAGAAAAGGACTTTACCTTGAATCATAAAACTCTTAAAAAGTTCTATAAGTTCACATTGATGGAACTCTTAGTAGTTATTGCAATCATTGGCATCTTATTGACCATCTTATTACCAAGTTTAACCAGAGCTAGAGCGTCTGCACAATCCGCTGTTTGCCTAAGTCAACTATCTCAAATAGGAGTTTCATGGAGTATCCTTTACAAAAATAGAGGCTACAAGTCTATAAAAAGAACCTTAGGAGAGAATACTTTTTGGATGGATAAACTTTACAAGATACACCACAGTAGAGAACTTATAAAGTGTCCCGCTGTAACTCACGCAGCCCCCAACACTGCAGTTTCAAGTAATTTTTGGGGGACAAATAAGACTGGTTGGGGAGGGAACAATCGATTTATGATTTACGACAATAAACCAGGTGTAGGCAGTTATGGTTTAAACTGGCATTTGTATGATGGACAAAACTTCGGGAATATTCAAACTGTTGAGAATCCGGCTATAACGCCTGCTTTTACAGGCAGTATTTGGGTTGACCAGAACCCTTTAAATGGAGGAAACCCTCTAAACCTTGAAGGACAAGCAGAACCACAAAGATTTAGAATTATCATAGATCGGCACCTGACTAAAAGGAATAATTCTGTACAGGTAGATAATAGTGCAAAAAGTATTCATTTAAAAAATATCTTAAAAATGGACTGGAGAAGAGCTTATGTTCACAGGGAACTAGTAATTCCTTAATTCAACAGACTTAGCCTAGCTCATTCACAACTCCACCTTGCAGAGGAAATTTAAATTTATTTTCTTGAAAAGCGCAAGATTAGAACTCTTACTCCGACCTACTTGTTATAAATTAATCAATAACAAGTAAATTATGCTGTCCTATAAAAATATACTACTAAGTTTCTTTTCGATTTTGGGCCTAGGCTGTAGCAAAATCAAAACAGATAAAAAGATCATGCGTATCAGCATTGGAGTTCCCGAAACTCACTTTGAATACAAAGCAATGCTCAAGTTTAAGGAGCATCTCGCTCAAAACTCAAAAATAGATGTGAAACTCTTCCCTTCAAACCAATTAGGAAGTGACCAGGAAGCACTAGAGTCGATGCGTTTTGGTGTCCTTCACATGAACCTTCCTGACCCTGCTGTCCTAGGAAATATGGTCCAAGAGTTCAACCTACTATCTCTTCCGTTTATTTTCACCGATCAAGAAACGGCAAACAAAGTAGTCGATGGTCCTTGGGGACAAGAACTTTTAAAGAAGTTAGAAGCCAAGGGCTATGTTGGTTTAGGTTTTGGTGATTTTGGTTTTCGCCACATAACGAACAGCAAAAAAGCCATATCAAATCAAAGTGATCTGCAAGGCTTAAAGATCCGCACTATGCAGAATCCTATCCACCTCGATGTCTTTAGAACTCTTGGAGCAAATCCGACACCTATCTCATTTTCGGAAGTCTTCTCCTCTCTCCAACAAGGTGTTATTGATGGCCAAGAGAATCCATTGAAAAATATATCTTCAAATAAATTATTCGAAGTTCAGAAGTATCTCACTTTGAGTGGACACGTCTACTCGTTTGTAGTTTTCGTTGTCTCTAAAGGTTTTTACGACAGTCTTGACCAAAACACCAAAACCGTTCTCCGCCAAGCAGCAAGAATAGCGATTGATCACATGAGAGTTTCCGTCAATAAAGAAGACGCAGAAGCTTTAGATGTCCTTTTAAAAAGTGGCATGAAGGTAACTCGCATAAGCCCAAAGGATCGAGACGAAATTGCCCAAACAGTTGAGCCTACCAAGCTTAAGCATGCCAAAAACATCAACCTTTCTTTTTATGAAGAACTCGTAAAAGAAATAGAGACGCACTCTGGAGCTAAAAAATGAAAAAAATCGAAAAAAAGCTCATCGTATTTCTCTTCATAACTTTGATTACTCTATGCTTTTTGCAAATCATCTTTCGTTTTGCTCTAAACCTCTCTCTGTCTTGGACTGAAGAGCTGTCGCGCTATGTCTTTATTCTTCTAGTTTACCTTTCTGCATGTGCTGCTGTACTTGAAGACGCTCATGTCAGAGTTGAGATAATCGATGGTTTTGTTAAAGGGGTTTCAAAAAAATACCTCGATACATTTGTCGACCTTTCATTCATCCTATTCATCGGCTTCATCGGCTACTATGGTTTTGAGATCTCACTCGATGCTTTTGATGTAAATCTACACAGTCCCGCGATACAAGTGTCGATGGGAATTGTTTATCTGATCATCCCTATTTCTTTTCTGCTGACATGCATCCGCCTTTGCCAGAGAATTTACTACCGCTTTAATCCACAGGAAAATAAATAATTATGGATCCAATGATTGTCTTTATGATCACGATGCTAGTCTTTTTCGTGACACTTCTTATAGGTATACCGATTGCCATTAGTATAGGTATGTCTTCTCTCGCAGCCTTGTCTATGTCGGATATATCCCCTGCATACTTAGCGCAAATATGCTTTACTGGTCTAGATAGTTTTACTTACCTCGCTATTCCCTTATTCATCCTTGCTGGTTTTCTCATGGAATCCGGAGGTATATCACGGCGAATAGTCGACTTTGCCATGAGTTTTATAGGTAATGTCGATGGTGGACTTGGCATAGTAACTGTACTAGCCTGTATGTTTTTCGCCGCTATCTCAGGATCATCTCCTGCAACCGTTGCGGCTATTGGTGCCATGATGATCCCATCTATGGTGAAAAATGGTTATGACCCTCACTTTTCAGGTGCATTAACTGCTTCTGCTGGTTCTTTAGGCATACTTATCCCACCATCAATTCCCATGATCATTTATGCTGTCACTGCCGAGATCTCTATCGGCGACATGTTTCTCGCTGGCTTCGCTCCAGGCTTTCTCATCTCTGGAGCCTTGATTCTTACAGTTTACATCATCGCGAAAAAACGTGGTTATAAAGGCAGTGGTCGCAAAGTTACACTTTCTGGGTGCTGGACTAGTTTTCTAAATGCCAAATGGGCCCTTCTCGTGCCTATTATTATTTTAGGTGGTATCTACAGGGGTATTTTTACTGCTACCGAAGCTGCCTGCATTGCCGTCATCTATGCCCTTATCATTAGTCTATTTGTTCATAAAGAACTGACTTTCAGTGATCTCACAGATGTTATATATAGATCTGCGATAACAACCGGTACTGTGATAATCATACTTGGCTTTGCAACGGCTTTTTCTCGCTGGCTCACTATTGCCCAGATCCCTCAAGAGATCTCTGAACTTATTCTTAGCTATACTGATAGTCGCATTGCTATATTACTTATCTTTGTCGTTATGATTATGATCACTGGCATGTTCATGGAGACAGCTGCTCAGATTCTTATTTACACTCCCCTATTTCTACCAATTTTGGTTAATCTCGGCGTCTCTCCGTTTCATTTTGGCATCATCTTAATTATCGGAACTGAGTTAGCCTTAATAACACCACCTGTTGGAGTCAACCTCTTTGTGGCTCGAGGGATAAGTAAATCAAGCATGGTTCAACTAAGTCGAGCCGTCATGCCATTTCTACTGGCCATGCTCGTTGTCCAAATCTTCCTTGTCTTCATCCCAGAAATCATCCTTTTTATTCCTGAATTATTCAAGAAATAATCATGACACCAAATTCAAATAATCATCAAAGACCAATTTTATGAAAATCACCAAACTTGAACTCTTTAAGCTTCCTCCTAGGTGGCTATTTCTAAAAATCACCACAGACAGAGGTATTGTCGGCTGGGGTGAGCCTGTTATAGAAGGACGCAGTGAAACGGTAAAAGCAGCAGTGAAAGAGTTTGAAGAATATCTTATAGGTAAAGACCCTCGTCGGATTGAGGATATATGGCAAACACTATACAGAGGTGGGTTCTACCGAGGCGGCCCTATTCTTATGAGTGCCTTATCTGGTATCGACCAGGCACTACATGACATAAAAGGTAAAGCACTAGGAGTTCCTGTTTACGATCTTCTCGGTGGGCATGTCAGAGATAAAATGAAAATGTACTGTTGGATCGGTGGAGACGACCCTCAAGGAGTTGCTGCTGGAGTAAAAGAAAAACAACAGCAAGGCTACAAAGCTGTAAAAATGAATGGAACAGGTCGCCTCGATTGGATCGACTCTTACCAAAAAGTTGAAGAGATTGAAGAAAGAATGTCCACTATAAGAGAAACCGTTGGTAACTCGATCGAGATAGGTATCGACTTTCATGGCCGAGTCCACAAAGGTATGCTCAAAAGGCTTATTCGAGCTATAGAGAAGTATAACCCATTCTTTATTGAAGAGCCTTTACTATCTGAAAATGCCGACTCACTAAAAGGCATCTATTCATTTACTGACATTCCTATTGCTCTTGGCGAACGTCTGTACTCTCGTTGGGATTTTAAACCCATCCTTCAAGATGGATATGTAGATATAATCCAACCTGACATATCACATGCTGGTGGTATCTCAGAAACAAGAAGAATCGCGGCCATGGCTGAGACTTATGACGTCGCACTTGCACCTCATTGCCCACTTGGTCCTATTGCTCTTGCATCGTCATTGCAGTTGGACTTTGCCTGCCCCAACGCGCTCATCCAAGAATGCTCCATCGGCATCCACTATAACAATGGTTTAAATCTTCAGGACTATATGCTAAATCCAGATGTCTTTGATGTACAAGACGGCTACATCAACAGACCTACAGCCCCTGGTCTCGGAATAGAAATAGATGAAGACAAAGTACGAGAGGTTTCTAAAGAAGATCACTCTTGGAAAAACCCAGTTTGGCGAAATGACGATGGATCAATTACAGAATGGTAAAGAATTTACATAAATACTTTTGGAGTTGTGACTGGGGGAGTTCCTCATTTCGACTTTTCCTAGTGAATAACGAAACTGGCGCAGTTCTCAAAAGCTACGAATCTCAAAATGGTATCACAGAACTTTCTAAGACTTTGAGTAGTGATCAAAAAATTAGCAATATAAGTGAAACTTACCTAAATGAACAAGTTAGTTCTCTGACTAAAGCGACTGGTTTGACAGGTAGTTACCCGTGTGTTCTTTCAGGGATGATTACATCTGCACATGGTTGGCAACCTTTAGAATATTCAGCCGTACCCTTTAACTTATCTGGGGAGTCACTAACATTCAAAAAAGTCCCTTCAACTCATTCTCATATCGATCAACTATTCTTTCTCTCTGGAGTTAGAACTCAAACTGACGTTATGCGTGGTGAAGAGGCTGAAATCATCGGCTACTTCCAACTTGATGAATACAAAGACTTCTCTGAAAATGCCACCGTAGTCATACCAGGAACTCACTCCAAACACGTTCATGTCGAGAATAACATGATAACGGACTTCAAAACTTATATGACCGGTGAACTGTTCGATCTACTCTGCACTCACAGCGTCCTTAAGTTCAATGTGAGCAGAAAAAAATCAACTACTATCTCTGAAGCGTTCATTGATGGAGTCAAAAAAGGTGGAGACTCCACTCTACTCAACTCCTTATTTTCGGTGCGCACCAATGATCTTTTCAAAGTTCATAGCCAAGTCGAAAACGCAGACTTCCTCAGCGGTTTATTGATAGGAAATGAGATAAGAGCGCTTAAAGACCAAACTAGTAAAATCATGCTCTATGCGAAAGGCCAATTACTCGAAATGTATAAAGCAGCAATGCAAGTAATGGGAATGGGCGAAAGCCTCTTATGTATAAACTCAGCCAAAGTAGCCTCCATCTCTGGCCATCATGCTTTTTTAAAGACAAATTTAGGTAATATATAATGACAGAATTTTCATGGGATAAATTTAATAAGCACCCAGTTGTTGGCATACTTCGCGGCTTTAATCTTGCTGAGACTATTCCTTTACTAGAAGTTCTCATTGAAGAAGATTGGCCGAGTATAGAAGTTACTATGAATACTGAAGATGCTGCAGGTCAAATCGAAGCCTTGGTAAAGTCATATGGCAGCAAAATAAATATTGGTGCGGGTACTGTAACCACTATGGCTGAACTGAATGCAGCGCTAAATGCTGGTGCTAACTTCATAGTCACGCCAATTGTAAATGTTGAAATCATTAAGAAATGTGTGGCTTTAAGTACCCCTGTATTTCCAGGTGCTTTCAGTCCGACAGAGATATTTGCAGCCTGGGAAGCCGGTGCACATATGGTTAAAATCTTCCCTGCGAATCAACTTGGACCTTCATACTTGAAAGACGTCAAAGCTCCCCTGTCAGATATTGAGGTACTAGCCACTGGCGGGATCTCGGCGGATAACATTGGCGACTATAAAAAGGCTGGAGCTAGTGGATTCGGTATAGGCAGTGCAGTTTTCAAAAGAGAAAGAATCTTAAGCCAAGATTGGGACTGGGTTCGAGCTCAAATAAAAGAGATTTATAAAGCTTGTGAGGACAAATAAATTGAGGGTAAAGTCTTAACAACCATTTGCAGTAAAAGATCTTTTTTTACTCTAATTCAGGCTTTAGCGCAAGATCGCCACTTTAGACACGACTTTAATGATTAAATCATTAAACAAAAGAGTCTAATATGAAAAATTTATTATTAATTCTGACTTTAGTAAGTCAGATTTCCTTCTCTGCTGATAAGCCCAATGTTTATTGGGAAAAGGATGGCATAGTTGCTGTCGAGATAGAGTCTATGCCAGCGATAAAAGGATGGAAAAAAGATACAGAGTTCCCTGGGTTCTCTGGGGATTGTTACTACACCTGGAAAGGGCCTAACCTTTTTGGCTCTCCGGGTAGTGGTGTCTTAAAGTACCGAGTCAGGATTACAAAGCCTGGCAAGTACACACTCGAAATCCATAACCGCCACCAACATCACGATTCCACAGAAGCAAATGATTGTTTTACTACGATGAATAACGGCAAATGGGTTAAAACATTCAGCTCTCAACGCGATAAGTGGTTATGGCAATCGACTCATGAACATGGTCATGGCAAATTTAGCCAAGCTAATTATGATTTGCCTGCAGGAGAACATGTATTAATGATCTCAGGCCGTTCTAACGGCTTCAGTATTGACCGGTTTCACCTCAAGCATAGCTCTGTAAAAAAGTCTTCACTTACACAACCGCTTTCAATAGGAAACTTCCCGCCAGTTCCAGCTTATCTAAAAGATCGTCAACTCTCCTCCTCTTGGAATAGAGGTAAACTAGGCATGGTGATCCAGTCTTGTAAAAAAATGCTAGAAGAAGGCGAAAACGAACAGGCTACGAAGATTATTAAAGACTTAGAGAGTTTTTGTAATACACGTAAAGAACAGCTGCTCACTATGCAAGAGTTTTCACCTGCGTCACTAATTGTCGGTATGAAGCAACTTGCAAGTCAGTTTAGTTACACTGAGCACGAAAAAGAAATACAATTAGACCTTATGGCGCTGAACAAAAATAAGGACTTTCAGAATAACTTACGAGCTGAAAAGATGTATTTGGCGTCAATAAAGTCTCTAGATAAATTTCTCCAACGACGTCGTCCAAAGAGTCGAACTCCCAGTTCCTTAATTAAAGCTGTTGAAAGCTTAAAAAGAATGGCACCAGATAGCTTTTTCTACGAAGATCTAAACGAACGCGTAACTAGTCTTGATTCTAAAAAATAATCAGTTTTGAAAACTAAAAATGTTACTGGGTTAACCCCAGTCAATTAAATATGACAATCCGTTAATGTGAAACTTTTTAAATACCTTTTTGTAAGGACAATACTTTGTTTTAGTATTCTTGCTGAAACAAAGCCAAACATCATTGTGATCGTTGCTGACGATATGGGTTGGGCCGATGTTGGCTACCATGGTTCAAAAATAAAAACTCCAAATATTGACTCATTGTGTCGGCAAGGAATTGAACTCGACAATCACTATGTTGCCCCGACTTGTACTCCGTCTCGAGTAGGTTTATTGACTGGCCGATATGCATCTCGTTTCGGCAACTTCAAACCTTCAAATGAGCGAGTACTTCCATGGGGAACCGAAACATTAGCAAGTATGCTACAAAAACAAGGCTATGAAACGGCAATCACTGGTAAGTGGCATTTGGGATCTGACCAAAAATGGGGCCCACTCAAGTTTGGTTTTGAGCGATCTTATGGTTCTCTAGCTGGTGGCGTCGGTCCTTATAATCACCTTTATAAAGGCAAGACATATCACCAGACTTGGCATAGAAACGATAAACTCATCAAAGAAGAAGGTCATGTAACTGATTTGTTAGCTAAAGACGCTGTTTCATTTATTCAAAAAGAAAGATCTAAACCATTTTTTCTATATCTGCCATTCACTGCCGTACATGACCCTTTTGATGAACCGCAAAAGTATATCGACATGGTGTCAAAAGATTTCGATAAAGGACGTCAGCAATTTGCCGCTTGTGCTGTACATATGGATGAAGCTATTGGCAAGCTAGTTATTGCTCTTAAGAAAAGTAAGCAATTCGAAAACACTCTTATCCTGTTTTTTTCAGACAACGGTGGAACTCGTGGCGAAGGTGGAAAGCAATATCCAGGAAAAGTTGCCTTTAGCGCAGTCCAGGGGGAAAACCTGCCATTGCGCGATGGAAAAAGAGCTGTTTATGAAGGAGGCATTCGTACACCTGCTTTTGTTCTATGGCCTGGGAAATTCGCTGCCGGAAGAAAGATAACTTCTCCTTTAAGTGTCTGTGACTGGCTACCAACACTGGCCACTCTGACAGGCTATAAAGGTAAAGATACTCTTAAGTTAGATGGCAAGAACATTCTCCCATATCTCTACAAAGAAAGCTCTCAAGATATGCGTACTTTCTATTTCAAGAACTATGATGGCAGAACATACCTAAGGCATGGAGACTGGAAAATAATCATTGATAAAAATGGCCGTAAAGAACTTTATAATATAGCCAAAGACCCTTATGAAAAAAGAAACCTAGTCGGTCAATACCCCCGAAAAGAAGTTGAGCTTATAAAACGTCTCAAAGATGAAGAAAGTAAGGACAATGACGTATTGCCCAACAGAAAACTAGATCACCCTTGATCATCAATTAAAAGGATACTATGAAATCATATTTTGCAATTATTCTATTGGCTTTTATGAGCCTTAGTGCCATAGCGGCGGACATGCCAAACATCGTCATCATATATGCCGATGACATGGGCCATGGTGACATTTCTTGCCAAAACCAAAATTCAAAAATTCAAACCCCTCACCTAGATCAACTAGCCGCTGAGGGCATTCGATTTACAGATGGCCATAGTTCTTCAGGTGTTTGCTCCCCAAGTCGTTATGCTTTATTATCTGGCAACTACCATTGGCGACGTAGTTACCATTTTGTTAATTCATTTGGTATCCCATACTTCAAAAAAGGTGAACTAACACTTCCTTGTATGCTCAAAGCAAAAGGCTACAACACGGCCATGATTGGTAAGTGGCACCTTGGTTGGGATTGGAAATCAATCAGAAACCCTGGTGCAAAGATGCAAACTGTAAAGAAAAGAAGGGTTTGGACTGCAGATGCCTTTGACTGGAGTAAACCTATTTTCGGAGGTCCAGTAGACAATGGTTTTAACACTTACTTTGGTGATGGAACGATTAACTTTCCACCCTACTGCTGGATTCAAAATAACAAAGTTACGGAAGCACCGACTGAAAACCTCAATCTAAATGGCATGAAAACGAAAGAAGGTGGCTGGGAGTTTCGCTCTGGACCAATGGTCAAAGGTTGGAACCCTTATGAAGTTTTACCAACTTTAGCCAAGAAGTCCGTAGAGTTCATCAATAATCAGCCAAAAGACAAACCGTTCTTCCTCTATTTTTCTTTGTCATCCCCACATGCCCCGATCATTCCAAATGATCAATTTAAAGGTAAGAGTGAAGCTGGCGCCTACGGAGATTTTGTTGTCCAAACAGACTGGATTACTGGCCAGTTACTCAAGGCTATTAAGGATCGTGGATTTGATAAAAATACCATTATCATCTTCTCTTCGGATAATGGACCTGAAAAGTATGCATTTAGTAGAGCTAAAAAGCACAGTCATAGAAGTATGGGCGAACTTCGCGGTTTAAAACGCGACATCTGGGAAGGCGGTCACCGTGTACCGTTTATCATAAAGTGGCCAGGCAACATTAAACCTGGTAGTGTTTCGAGTGAGACTATCAATCAGGTAGATATCATGGCAACTGTTGCATCTATTGTTGATTATAAATTACCAAATGATGCAGCCGTAGATAGTTACAATCTTGTGCCTTTACTTAAAGGAAAAGATTATAACACTCCACTCAGAGAAGCAAGCGTCCATAACACCAACAAAAATAAATTTGCCCTCAGACAGGGAGACTGGGTTTACCTGAATACTTACACTGGAGCTGTCTCTAACCCTCCTAGTTGGTTCCTCGAAGACTCTGGTCATAAAAAGCTAGATGACAAAACAGCTAAGGGACTACTTTATAATCTAAAGGATGACCTCGCTCAAAAGAATGATCTTTACGAGAAATACCCTGAAAAAGTGAAAGCTATGGAAGCTTTACTAGAACAGTATCGAACTTCAGGTAGAAGTGTTTCGACTCGATAAAAGCTAACTAGAAATATAACCTTGCCAATCATTAGCCCCTCTGGGCTCACCGAAGTCCCAATGTCATTGAATTAAGGATTATCCCAAAGGGGTTTAGCTTTAAATAGCCGCCAGTTTCAACTTGTGGGCTAAAAATCTCATAAGGGGACCTGTGCCGAAGGTACGGTGTATTGATGGGCCATATAGCATACCTTCGGTATACATTGCGGCTATTGAATCGAAAAAATAAGAGCTGATACCACAAATAGTGTCAAGGTTTAACAGCTACCTCTAGTTTTAATATTTAACCAATTAAAATGACTGGAGTGATATATGAAAATAATGGCAATCATCTTACTTATTTCTTCTTATAATTTATTCGCCGACAATCATCTATTCATACTATCTGGCCAATCAAATATGGCACGACTCGATCCAGGAATCTCCTTCATCCCTAAAACAGAAAAAAGGTTCGGCAAAGATAAAACAATCGTCATAAAAGATGCTCAAGGTGGTCAACCGATTAGTCGATGGTATAAAAACTGGAAAGATACAAATGGCACTCCTTCTGAAAATAATGGCGACCTATATGATCGCTTAATGGAGAAAGTAAAAAAGGGAATCAAAGGCAAAAAACTCAAATCTATTACTTTCCTTTGGATGCAAGGTGAAAGTGATATGAAAAAAGAAAAGCTAGGCGTCTATAAAAAAAGCTTACTTGGCTTATTCGAACAACTCAAAATAGACCTTAAAAACAAAGAAATTAATTTCGTCATTGGAAGGCTAAGTGACTATGGAATTAAAAGAAAAAGAAAACCGAACCCTAACTGGGTTGAGATGAGAAAAATCCAAGTAGCTATTGCAGATGCAGACAAGCGAATAGAATGGGTTGATACAGATGACCTAAACGATGGTATTGCGAAAGGTAAAACTATAAAAAATGACCTTCACTACTCAGATAAAGGTTACTCTGTTTTTGGGGAAAGGCTTGCAGATAAAGCCATTCAGCTCATTGAGAAATTCGATAAATAAACATACTCACAGATATGCATTCATCTAATTATATAAAGACTTGCGCAAGATCCACCATCTTAGCTACGACTTTCTATGGGAAGACTAAGTGAATCAACTTCACTCCAAGAACTTTTTTTGAGATGAAACAGACTCAGTAAGATTCAAATCTGTAGCAAAGGATTGTTGACCATGAGAATTAAGAAAGATACTAGCACTGATAAATTACAAGAATTTTCTGACCTTGCAGTTCAGAGTCAATCAAGCGTGCGTGCATTCATTCGCTCACTTGGTGTTAGTAGCGACATGGTAGATGATTATGCCCAAGAAACCTTTCTCATAGCTTTTAGAAAATTTGAGACTTTTGATCCTCAAAAAGCAAGTTTTACTTTCTGGGTTAAAGGTATCGCCCGTTACCAAATCCTCAATGAATCAAGGAAACTGGCACGACGACACCGACTTCAAAATGAATTCATCATTGACTTACTCCTCTCTGATCCGATCTCGATTTATGATGAAAGGGGCGATGAACTTGTCGCTTTACAAATGTGTGTAAATAAACTAGATGGCCCTGCATTAATAATGATTAAACAAAGTTACGTAGAAAATAAGAACTCTAAAGATCTAGGCTTACTTTTAGACCGCAAGCCATCCACCATCCGCCAACAACTCGTCAGACTTCGTTCATCCTTAAAAAGCTGTATAACTAAAACTCTTGAGACAACACCATGAACGACAATTTAACTGGTAAGTGCATAGAAGGCACCCTGACAATTCGTGAGGAAAAGACTTTACTAAAACAGCTTGAGGTCTCTTCGGAGTTTACTGACAAACTACAGTATAACTTACAAGTCGATGAACTTCTTCAACAGACTTTAGTTAAAGAGAAATCTGCCGAGATCTTCATGGCGGAGTTAAATAAACGCTTGAAGCAAGTAGCTGTACCCAATCCAACCCGTATAACACATACACGTCTACAAACCAGTAAGTTTAGAGCAAGAACACGCAAAAGTAAAAAACAAACTTTCCCACCTTTACTCTTAGCCGCTGTCGCTGCTAGTTTACTCATTGGCTTCTTTTTATTCTTCATGAATATACAATCTCGTGAGACTCAGAACCTTGTTGTTCAAACTCCTGTAAAAACAATTCAGAGTATACTTGCCATAGATGAGATCGATGGTGACTTGGAAATTACTCGAAATGGGAAATCCTACTTAGCGAAAAGTGGTGATTACCTTCTTAAAGGAGATACTCTCAAAACGAAAGAAAGTTCAACTGCCTCATTAAAATTTACTAATGAGACAACAGAGATCACCTTAAAGTCTCAAAGTACACTACTGATTGAATCATCTATGAAAAAGCAACAGCCCCGCAAAGTCTTTATGGTCGATGACGGTGAAGTTTTCTTTGATGTAGAACACCAGCCTGAAGACTACAGCTTTATTATCAATACAAAAAAGAGTCGCTCAAAAGTTATTGGCACACAACTATCAGTAAAGCATGAAGATAGCGAGAGCTCAGTTAAGGTACTCGAAGGTTTGGTCAGAGTTGAAAATACTTTAACAAATGTATTTGTTGATGTCCCTGGGAATCACTTTGTAAGCATTAAAGATGACAGCTACCCGAACGTAAGGACACTCGGAAGTGACCCCCCAAAAGTCCTCAGCTTTTCATTGATTGATACTGTAAAAAGCAAGTTTTCGCCGGGTTATGAAAGATTAAACAACGGCGTCGTTCTTAAGCTAAGTGAATTGCCAGATGAAATCTCACTTCGAATCAATCTTTCGAACAATCACCGTATAATGCACCTCATGCGCAGCTTTAAGGACTCAAACTTCAAGGTTATCAGCTCTGGTAAAGAACTCTTTGCGCCATATACCATGCTGCCTGATATGATGGAACAAAAGGCATACTATGGATGGGCACCCAAAGTTGGTACTTACTATCTTGATATAAGGCCCTTCGATATTAATGGTCAAAAATTGAAAAAGTATAGATTTACTTTCACAATAGAATAAGCCACCTCACCTCACTTTCAGCTTCCTAATATATAGGAAGCTGAAAAGCCTTTCTCTCTACATATCCTCCCAAAAAATTGACATTTAACATCTTTTTGAACATTTCTGACAAAATCATGTAACACTTATTATTCCTATGACGATTAGCCCCTGTCTATTAATAAAAAGGAACATGCAAAGATGTACAGAAAACTACAACTAGCAATAATACTGGCGACCACGTTTATGGTTTCCAGTCTTTTTGCTCAAACTGTCAAAGTCGATGGTGAGCTAAAAAGGTGGCACAAAGTCACCCTTATGTTGACTGGACCAAATTCATCCGAAACGAACTCAAACAATCCGTTTCTAAACTACCGTTATAATGTCACATTTAGTCATCCGGCAACAGGCACGACTTATGATGTACCTGGCTATTTTGCTGCAGATGGAGATGCCGCCAACTCTAGCGCGACATCCGGTAATAAGTGGAAAGCGCACTTAAGTCCAGATCATACAGGTACATGGAACTACAGCATCTCTTTCCGTCAAGGAAATAATGTCTCTGTAGGTACAGCAAGTGCAGGCTCAGCTTTATCTCCTTATGACAGCATCAGTGGTAGCTTCAATGTTGCCGAAACTAACAAGAGTGGTCGTGACTTTAGAAGTAAAGACCAAGGCCGTCTACAAGTTGTTGGTAAAAAATACTTAAAGTTTTCTGGCAGCAACAAGTATTTCTTGAAACAAGGTTCAGATGCTCCGGAAAACTTCTTGGCGTATGATCAATTTGATGGAACTTTCCATAATGACGGGAAAGGCGATCAGCACATTAAAAATTGGAATCCACATGTATCTGATTGGAAAACTGGTGACCCTACTTGGAAGAACGGGAAAGGCAAAGGTTTAATTGGCGCCATCAACTACTTAGCATCTGAAGGTTTAAACTCTTTCTCGTTTCTAACAATGAATATAAATGGCGATGACAAAAATGTCTTCCCTTATACGACTTACCAAGAAAGAGTTAGAATGGACTGCTCCAAACTTGAGCAGTGGGAAATCATATTTTCTCATGGTCAAAAAAATGGCATGTTTCTTCACTTTAAAACTCAAGAAACTGAAAATGAATTACTTCTTGATGGTGGTAATACAGGAACACAGAGAAAGCTTTATTACCGTGAATTAATTGCTCGTTTTGGACATCACCTGGCTCTAAACTGGAATATGGGTGAGGAAAATGGTAGTTGGAGAGGTGCCCCTCATCAAAGTGCAGCACAGCGCCGTGCTATGGCTCTATACTTCCATGATAATGATCCATATGGTCACCATAGAGTTATGCATAATGGACAAAATGCTAACGATATGTACGGCAATAAATCGGAATTAACTGGTTGGTCTCTTCAAACTCACAATTCCAAATTTAGCCTAGTTCACTCAAAAGTTTTAGAATACCTAAAGAAATCAAAAGACGCTGGAGAACAATGGGCTGTAGCTTGTGACGAGCCAGGAGACCATGTTTACTCTATTCGCCCAGATAATAATGCGGGGAATTCTCACGAAGATGGCCGTAAGAATGCGTTATGGGGAACCTTCATGGCTGGAGGCTGGGGAAATGAATGGTATTTTGGTTACCAACTACCACACTCCGATTTATCTCTTCAAGATTACCGTAGTCGTGACAAATGGTGGGACTACTGCCGCCACGCACTAAACTTCTTCAATGCCAACAACGTTCCATTTGTTGACATGGAAAACCGCAATGACCTTATTGGCAATGGTTCAAACAACATCTCTAATGGATACTGTTTTGCCAAAGTCGGATCTAACTATGTTGTCTACCTTCCAAAAGGTGGAACTAAGAACCTTAATCTCAACGGCCTTAGTGGCTCATATAATGTAAAGTGGTATGACCCTCGTAATGGTGGTCAACTTCAAAACGGTTCGGTCGCGTCAATTAACGGCGGTGGTAACCGTTCAATTGGTACTGCACCAAACAACACCGGTAAAGACTGGGTTATCTATATTGTTAACAGCGACCTTCAAGGCACCACTGAAGAACAAAATGGTTATGTTGTTCTTGAAGCAGAAAATGCCAAGATGACTGGTAAATGGGTTACACGCACAGCTGCTGATGTAAAAGGAACTAACGCATTTACTGGTAGTGGCTACATCCGTTACACGGGTAACACTGAAGCTACTGGACCTGCAAATGATGTCCTTAGCTATAAAGTTAAAATCAATAATCCAGGTAAATATAAGCTTATTGTACGTGCACTAGAAGCTCCTCTTGAAACTGGTGAGGGTGACAAAGCAAATGATTGTTACGTTCGCATGGTTGGTCAATCGGGTAACTTTGGTAAATTTAACAAGCACGTTTTACTTGGAAATAGTTACCAATGGAGTTGGGAAATAAAAGCTGAATTCGCATCACATAGCTTTACTCAACCTGTATATAACCTCACTGCTGGAGTCCATGAGTTCCAAATAGCAGGTAGATCGAAGAACTTTCATATTGACAGGTTTGTTCTTTATAAAGATCTGACGAACGCTGAAGCAAAAGACTTAAGCTTAGAGAATGATGATGATGTTATAGTCATCCCTCCTCCACCGGAAGATACTGATAAGCTAAGCGCCTTGGACGATTTCACAAACATCAATTCTGGTGCAGTCCCTTACTATAAAGATAACAATAATAATGCTCTAGCAATCGATGCTAGCAAAACTGCCTACCGCAATAAATTCGCCCAAGCTGAAAGTACTTTCAACGGTGAAAGCGGAACTTACTCAGTTACAATTACAACATTGACTGAAGAAGATGGTGAGTCTACTTACCATCTACTTGTGAATGGCACTATCGTCAAAACTTACCAGAACCCATATATAGGCCCTGGTTCTTCTAAAGATATGGGAGCCAATATTCACACGTGGACTGGAGTTGCTCTTAAAAAAGGCGATACGGTCGCTATATCTTCAAACACACACACAAATGGTGAGATTCCTGAAGGTTCTGGCACTGCATGGTCTCGTGGTCGCTGGGAAAGTGTTGAGTTTATTAAAGAAGACGAACCAGAGGTTCCGAACCCAGATACTGAATTGACTATTACAGACGATGCTTATCTTGAGGGAAATAGGCGCAAGAATGACCAGCACCTTAAAGTTGAAGCCGGCAACCGCATTTCATACCTTAAAGTTAACGTCAAAGGTTCAGATAAAGTTGAATCAGCCACTCTTAATTTAACTGTAAATGGTGACCCAGGACAAGGTAATATTCGTTTGTTCGCAGGAAGCCACAGCAACTGGACTGAAGCTAATCTTAGTACAAATAATGCACCTTCAAAAGGTATAGAGTTATCTTCTCTTAATAAGAGCTTTTCTGAAGGTTCAACTTATAAGTTTGACATAACTAAACTTCTTACTAAAGACGGCGACCATACAGTAATCGTAGAAATGGCTGCTGGTGGTAACGATGCTTGGTTCAGTTCAAGTGAAGGAGCAAAGAAACCTGTTATCAGTGTTACTTTAAAACCTGTTGATACTGATGGTGACGGCCTAACAGATGAAGAGGAACTGACTTTAGGGACAAACCCAAATCTCGCAGATAGTGACGGTGACGGCATCAATGATGGCGACGAACTTAAGTACTGGGGCAATAAGTGGAATGCCGATAGTGATGGCGATGGAATCATCAACCTACTTGATCCTGACAGTGATAACGATGGCGTAAATGATGGTGATGAATTAGCTGCTGGAACTGACCCGACAGAAAAGCCAGAGTTACCACCAGTTGAAGACTTTGCAGGTCTCTACATAAATGCTGGCGGCAGTGAAAGTGGAAACTTTGTTGCAGATGAGAACTTCCTTGAAGGTTCTACATACTCTACATCGGAAGCAATCGATACATCTAAAGTTGAAACTGCAGATCAGGCTCTATATCAAACAGAACGGTATGGAGACTTTTCATATGGTATCGATGAGCTTGAAGCTGGCAAAACATATACTGTTCGACTGCACTTTGCTGAGATCTACTTGAATCAGGCTGGTAAACGCCTGTTCTCTGTACACGCAAATGAAAAAGCACTATTAGAGAACTTTGATGTCTTTGCTGAAGCTGGTGGAAAAAACATCGCGATCACTCGTGAGTTTTCTGTAGAGGCGGATGAAGATGGCTTTATTGCCCTACTCTTCACATCTCTTAAAGATAATGCGAAAGTAAGTGCCATTGAGGTCGTAGATTCTCCTACTTTAGAAGTGATCTCAATAGGAAACCTTTCACAACCAGCTGCAATTGTCAAAACTGGATCTATCCACTCACTTGCTGCAGCAGGAAATGACATATGGGGAAGAAGCGACAACTTTGGTTTCGCTCAAACTCAGTTAGTCGGTGACGGCGAGATCACAGTTCAGGTTCTAAGCATTGAAAACATCAATGCATGGACTAAAGCTGGCATCATGATTAGAGAAACTCTTCAAAGTGACTCTCCTCATGCAATGATTGTTGCTACTCCTAGTCGAGGCGTTGCTTTCCAAAGTCGTGCAACTGTTGCTGGTGGAAGTACCAACAAAGGTGTAGGTGGAATAAAAGCTCCTGTATGGTTGAAACTCAGTCGTCAAGGAAACCTCTTTACTGCATCATTAAGTGAAGATGGCGTTCTATGGCAAGAAATCGATACTCGTGCAATTGACATGGCTGAAACTGTTCATGTTGGATTATGCCTAACTTCTCACAATGCAAACACTCCTGCTATTGCAGAGTTTGATAATCTAAAAATCACTAAATAACTAAGCTCTTAAACAACATACGAAGCCTCTAATGGAAGCGTCAATAGAAATCTATTGGCGCTTTTTTATGTCAAATATATCATCATTTATAACATTTCTTTCAAAGATGTGTGGCAGTTGCTTTTTCTGTGACGATTAGCCTGTGTATTCGAGTAAAAGGAACAGAAAGAGAATGTTTAAAAAGATAGACTTCATAATACTTGCTCCTCTTCATCGTTTACAGAAAAACTGAAATATTAATCCCAATTAACTAATGGAATAATCATAAATTTTGAAATGAAATATGCAAATTTGCCTAGTTGAGCAAAAACACACAAATCTACAAAAAGCTCATGCAAGTATGTATTCGACAATCAAAACTAAAAATTCGGAGAGAAGATGAAGAAACGACTCAAATACTTCGGAACTATGCTCCTTTGTAGCATGTTTTTAACAACCGCATTTGCTCGCGATATTTACGTGAGTAAAAGTGGTAAAGATGGTAATGCCGGAACATCGGCAGCACCATACCTTACTATTAATAAAGCAGCACAAGTTGCTGTTGCTGGAGATACCGTCTGGGTTCGCGAAGGAGTATACCGCGAGTGGGTTTCCCCAAAAAACACAGGTACTGCAGCCAAGCGTATTATTTATAAGTCTGTCCCTGGCGATGATGTTGTCATTAAAGGCTCAGAGGTAATTAATGGTTGGACTAAAAATGCGAAGTATGGAAATAACGTCTGGTCAGTTACGATCGATGACAGTTTCTTTGGAAGTTTCAATCCATACAGAAAGGATGTTGGATTCCGTAACGGTGACTTTATAACCTCTGGAGGATGGCATTCTCCTGGTGCTGTTTATTATAATGGAGACTGTTTCTCAGAAGTAAAAATAGGTTCTATTGGCGCTAATGCAAAATCATGGGCGATTGTTACTGGTTCTGGGAAAGTAACACTTGTGGCAAACTTTGGTACTATTAACCCGTCATCAGGTACTGTTGAGATAAATGCACGTGAAGCAGCTTTCACTCCTGCGTCTTCAATGAAAGTTCATAATGTTACCGTTAGTGGCTTTACAATGATGCATGCCGCAACAGGGTGGTGTTCTCCATATTCTGGTACACAAATCGGTCTTATCGGTCCTCATGCCGGGAAGAACTGGATTATTGAAAATAACAATATCAGCGATTCACGTTGTGTAGGTGTCAGTATTGGTAGAGGTAATGGAACACAGGACAATATCTCACATGGTGGGCATATTATCCGCAATAACAAGATTGAACGTTGTGGTGAAGCGGGGATTTTTGGTACTCGTGCTAATAATAACACCTTGATCGAAGGTAATATCATCCGAGATACAAACTGGCTCCAAGAAGTGAGTGGATGGGAAGTTGCTGGAATTAAACTTCACTTCTCGACAGATGTAACTATTAAAGACAATCTGTTTGATAACGTTTATGCTGGTGGGTCAAACTACGGAATCTGGATGGATTTCGAGAATCAAGGAACGCGTATTACCGGTAATATCTTTAAAGGTCAAATGAGATTTATTGCTCGTCTAGAGAAAAATATTGGTCCAATTATTATTGACAATAACATTATCCTTAATGGTAAAGGGATTCAGTGTAACTCCCGCAACGTTATTGTGGCATTCAATGGTGGAAGCGATACAGCAATTAAAGCTGATTCAGTGGTACATGATGCTGATTATTTTAAACCACACACCCGTACTGTAGCTGGTTCTACAACGATCTTTCCATCACACATTAAATATTTCGGTAACTTGCTGAAGGGGTCAAATCTAGCGATACTTAATAATTATGCTGACTGTGTTGTGGATTACAATGCTCTTTATACTGGTTCAAGACTTCCTTCCACAGGAGTTGGTTCACATAACCTTATAAGTAATGAAAATGCTACTTTTTCAGGTAACCTTATAACGATTAAAGGTAAAGAGTATTGTGAGGTAACAGTTAATGCTCCAGCGAGTCTTTTCGATATAGAAGTTCCTCTTATTACTCCTGATTACGTTGGTGAGTTTGCTTTTGTTCCTCAAGGTTTTGAGGATCCTAACGGAGACCCAATCCAGCTATCTACTGATATTATGGGTGTTGTTAACACAACACGTATCCCTGGTCCATTCTCTGATTTGAAACAAGGGGTTAATACATACCTTATTCCTCTTGCAACTGGAGCTAATACTGAAACTCGTAAGGAACCTAAAGCAAAAATTACTTCACCAGAAAATGGTACTCAATATCTTATTGGGAATACGATTAGTCTAAGAGGTACGGCATCTGATATACAGGATGGTACACTTGGAAATGCGGCTATGGTTTGGAGCTCTGATATAGATGGTAAAATAGGTACTGGAACTGCTGTTAATATTAATTCTTTGAGCGCTGGAAAGCACCGAATCACTTTAACGGCGAAAGATAGTGCTGGATTGACAGAAATAAACGAGATCATCGTTACCGTGAATGAAACACAACTTCCATCATATAGACTGACGGTTAATTCTGGGTCAGGAGATGGTTCTTACAAAGCTGGTAAGCGAGTGTCTATCAAAGCTGCGAATCCAGTATCTGGTATGATGTTTGATAAGTGGGTTGGAGATGTTGAAGATATCGTAAACGTACTTGATTCTGATACTAGTTTTATTATGGCGGCTGAGAAAGTTTCTGTTACAGCAACATACAAATCTGCTCCTATATCATTCAAGCCGACTCATGATGTCTTTTTCCAGGGTACAAGTGTTATTAATGATAAGAACCTTAAAATTGAAGCAGGATATCGTGAAGCTTTCATGAAGTTCAACGTAAAGAATAGCTCTAATAAATTCAAAAGTGCTATTCTTAAGATGGAAGTTGGTCCAGACTCAGGAAAAGGAACAATTCGAGTGTACAATGGTAGTCACACTTCATGGACAGAGGGAACTATTAAAAACTCCAACAAGCCTAAAGCTGTAAGCGATCTGGCTTCTTTTACAGGTACATTTGCTAATACAATCAGCTATGACCTGACCGACTTTTTCCAGAAAAATGGTAATGGAGAATATACTTTAATCTTAAAGATGGACTCAGGCAGTAAGCATGATGTTTGGTTCCAATCTTCAGAAGCATCCGTTCCACCAAGACTTGAAGTATACTACGAAAATAATGCAACTACATACACGCTAAATGTAGCTAATGGGTCAGGTGATGGAAGTTACCAAGCGGGTAAATTAGTAGGTATTTCTGCAGATTCTGCACCAGAAGGACAGGAGTTCGATAAATGGACAGGTAATGTTGCTAATGTTGCAGATGTTACTAAAGCAACAACGACTATTACTATGCCTGGATCAGCAGCTGCGATTACAGCTAGATATAAACTTATTCCTGTTACTAAATATAAAGTAACGATTAATTCTGGATCTGGTGACGGTAGTTACATATCAGGAGCAGAAGTTACTATTTCTGCTAATGCAGCACCAGCCGGAAAGATGTTTAACAAGTGGATTGGTGACGTTGCGAATGTAGCAAATGTAAATAGTGCGACTACCACTTTGACTGTCGCTAAAACAGCTACAGCAGTATCTGCCACTTATAAAGATATACCTGTTACAAAGTATAAAGTAACGGTTAATTCTGGAGCTGGTGATGGTAGTTACATATCAGGAGCAGAAGTTGCTATTTCTGCTAATGCAGCACCAGCCGGAAAGATGTTTAACAAGTGGATTGGTGACATTGCTAATGTGGCAAATGTAAACAGCGCCACTACCACTTTAACTGTTGCGAAAGTAGCGGTAGCGGTCACTGCGACTTATAAAGATATACCTAAGTTCAAGCTTTCTGTAGGAAGTGGATCTGGAGACGGTAGCTATGAAGCTGGAGAAGAAGTAACAATCACTGCCGATGAAGCGCCAGAAGGTCAAGTGTTTGATAAGTGGGTTGGTAATGTTGCTGATGTAAATAGCGAGTCTACTACTCTTATTATGCCTTCTAAAGCTTTGACAATTACTGCACTTTACAAAGATGACACAGGTACTGAAGTAACAATTCTTGAAGATGCTTACCTTGAGAAAAATGCACGAAAGAATGACGAATACCTTAAAGTTGAAGCGGGAAATCGCGTTTCATACCTTAAGATTGATGTTACAGACGCAGATAAAATTGAGTCTGCCATTCTTAACCTAACTGTAAACGGCGATCCGGGACAAGGAACTATTCGTTTGTTTGCAGGAAGCCACAGTGATTGGACTGAGGATAACCTGAGTACAAACAACGCACCTTCAAAAGGTATAGAACTAGCCTCTGCAGATCAACAATTCTCAGAAGGTTCCACTCATAAATTCGACATTACTAAACTTCTTACTGAGGATGGTCCCCATACAGTTATTCTAGAAATGGATGCTGGTGGAAACGATGTCTGGTTTAGTTCAACTGAAGGTTCAAAGGAACCGGTTGTTGAAGTATCCTTGAAACCAGCCGAAGACTTTACAGGTCTCTACATAAATGCCGGTGGCAGCGAAAGCGGAAACTTTGTTGCGGATAAGAACTTTGTTGAAGGTTCGACATACTCTACATCAGAAGCAATCGATACATCCAAAGTTGGAAATGCAGATCAGACTCTATACCAGTCAGAACGCTACGGTGACTTTTCTTATGGAATCGATGAGCTTGAAGCTGGTAAAACATACACTGTTCGACTGCACTTTGCTGAGATCTACTTGAGTCAAGCTGGTAAACGTCTGTTCTCTGTACACGCAAATGAAAAAGCATTATTAGAAAACTTTGATGTATTTACTGAAGCTGGTGGAAAAAACATCGCGATTACTCGTGAGTTTTCTATAGAGGCGGATGAAGATGGTTTTATTGCCCTACATTTCACATCCCTTAAGGATAGTGCGAAAGTCAGTGCTATAGAAGTATCTGCTACATCTCTCTTAAAAGTAGTCTCAATTGGTAATCTAAGCCAACCAGCTGCAATAATCAAAACTGGATCAATCTACTCACTGGGAGCAGCAGGAAATGATATCTGGGGACGCAACGATAACTTTGGTTATGCTCAAACTCAGTTAGTCGGTGATGGCGAGATCACAGTTCAGGTCCTAAGCGTTGAAAACATAAACGCATGGACTAAAGCTGGCATCATGATTAGAGAAACTCTTCAAAGTGACTCTCCTCATGCTATGATTGTTGCTACTCCTAGTCGAGGCGTTGCTTTCCAAAGTCGTGCAACTGTTGCTGGTGGAAGTACAAACAAAGGTGTAGGTGGAATAAAGGTTCCTGTATGGTTAAAGCTTAACCGTAAGGGTGACCTCTTTACTGCATATTACAGTGCTGATGGGGAAACATGGCAGCAAGTTGGAACTCCAAGAACTATTGAAATGACTGAAATAGTCCATATTGGCTTATGCCTAACTTCGCATAACGCTGATACTATAGCTATAGCAGAGTTCGACAAGTTGACTGTCGATAAATAGAATTAGTTCATTTATGGCAAACAATTTCTGTTTGCCATAAATAAACATAAGCCATTACACTAACCATATTCCCTACTCAATTTTATAGTCTTCGATTAACAAAGATCTAAAAATTTTATTTTTATAAATAAAAAACGCAAGATTCGCATACTTGCTGCGACTTAGCATATAAAAGCTAGCGGGGTAGTGAAGTGGATTTAGAGGATTTGATAAATAAAAGTAAAGAAGGCGATCACGATGCTTATCGCTTAATTATTCGTGAAACATCTCCTTCTGTCCGAGCCTTCTTTGCATCTCGTCTAAATGACTTTCATACTGTTGAAGATCTCTCTCAAACCGTCTTCGTCAGTGCTTTCAAGTCACTCCCCTCCTACTCAGGCAAAGCGAGTTTTCGCGGTTGGTTGTTGAGAATTTGCCGTAATAAACTGATGGATCATCTGCGCAAGCAATACTCTCAGTCAAACCTCAAAGTGGCCTATGAAAACGAAATACATAATACTCTCGGTAGTCATGGTGCGTTTGAGAACATAAATGTTGAAAAAGTTGAAATACTAAAGAAATGCATCCAAAAACTACCAGACGCTGCTAAGGAATTAGTAAAAGCTCGCTATTTTAATTTTGAATCTGTAACAAATTTAGCTAAAAGATTAACGAGCAGCGAAAATGCAATTAGTTCAAAACTGTTTCGACTTAAAGGTAAACTTAAAACTTGTATGGAGAGCTCATGAAACCAGAACATAGCACTCTCATCGAAAAGTATTTAGACAGCAAACTAGACGAAGCTCAACTTGCAGAACTAAATCAATTAATTAAAGAAGACTCTGAAATTAAAAAACAAGTAAGTCTTGGACTTGAACTTAGAGGCATGATTCAATGCTCCAAACAAGATCAATATACTGAACTTGAAGATATGGTTATATCTCAACTTAAAGCCCCTCAGTTAAAGCTTGAAGATCGAGTTATTAAAGAATTAAAAGGGACTTCGCCTAAAAAGAATTCTCATAATTGGGTACTTGCCGCAGCTGCAATGTTTCTTGTTGGTTCCATAGTCTTATTAAGTAATGTACTCATCTCTTCAAGTCCAATTGAAGTCGCCGTTCTAAAAGACTTCAAAGGCCAGTTCTCCGTAGTAAGAGGTGAAGAAAAGATAGTTATCCAGGAAGGCGGGATTCTTCATTCTGGTGACCTACTTAACATTGAAGACTACAGTCATTTATCGATTGAGTACGATGACGGTTCTAACTTAATCTTTCACGAAAACTCGTTTGCTAAAATAAGTGAACTTGACGGCAAGAAAAATGTCGAATTATTTTCAGGAAAACTTCAAGCTGATATAGAGAAACAGCCAGTTGGCAAGCAAATGGAGTTTATTACTAAGTATTCAAAAAGTGTAGTACTTGGCACCTCTTTCACTCTCTCTACAACTGACTCATCAACAACCTTAAATGTAAGTGAAGGTGAAGTTCGCTTTAGTTCAAAAGGCAAATCACTTAAAGTTAAAAGTTCACAATATGCAACAGCCGATGATGGAAATGAATTTAAAGTTCAAAAAAGCTCAGGCCTTATTTATAAAAGCCCATTAGTTACCAAACATACACCTGGTAGAAGTATTCCTATTAAAGTAAACATCAAAGGCCTAAAGAAAATATACCTTGTGGTTTCAAATGGCGGAGAAAATAGCCATGACGATCACTCTGCCTGGAAAGCCCCAAGACTCACTGGGCCTAAAGGTAGCTTAGACCTTAGCAAGCAACCATGGACTTTGGCTAAAGTCGGTCACCGAGGCATAATCAAAAAAGAAAGCCTCATCTATAATGGCATTGAACTGAAGAATAGTCTTTATGCTCACGCAACTTCTGTTTTCTCATGGGATATCCCTGAGGGTTACCACATATTTGAAGCCGAGGGTGTTTTACTCGACTCTTCAGTGCTCATTGAAGAAGACGCTCCTACGGTCAATTTTGAAGTGCACACGCACATTCCAGAAAAAGATCTAAAAAAACTACTAAGAAAACTACTTCAATACTAAAAGTCGAAACATCCATTTTCAATTATTGGGGAAGTTATAGTTCAACCCTTTGTAACGTCCCTCTACTTCCTAGCTCACTCCTTCTACATAGCAATTCTTCTTTTCTTGAAAAAAAGTTTTCATTTATCCGCAAGATCCTTACTCCCACGTCCGACTCTATAAGAAAAATAAAAGACACTAGGATGATTTTGCATGATAAAATTTATAATTATGGGGTTATTGCTAACGCTAAGTAGTCAAGCGAAAGAACTGACTCTTAAGTCAAAAGCTACTCCTTTCTTAAAGAAGTATTGCATAGAGTGCCATGGCGGAAAAAAGGTTAAAGGAAAGATAGACTTAACCAAGATAAAAACTCAGCAAGACCTCCTCAAAAACTACGAAGTCTTTGAGTCTGCACTTGAGTTAATTCACGGTAAGGAAATGCCACCTGAAGACGATCCTCAACCGACAAAAGCTGAGATAAAAGTCTTTGAAAATTGGTACAAAGAAACATTCATCAAAAACGTTTCTGCTCAAGCTGGCCCAGCTAAACCAAGAAGACTCTCAGTCAATGAATATAAAAACACTATGCGTGACCTTTTTGGATTTGAACTTGAAGTCAGTTTCAGTGCTGCTGAAGAAACTGTCATGGAAACTTCTCTGGTCAAAAAGCTCATGCCTCTCGACCCTCCTGGTGAAAGTGATTTTCAAAATAACACTCATGCGGTCCCTCTCACAACAGTGCTTTGGAATAACTACTCATACCTAGCTGACTTTGCCTTAAATGAACTATTTAAGAAAAAAAACAGAGCTCATTTAGAAGTATTTTCAGGAAAGATAAATGGTAATAACTTCACTATTACTCATTCCAAGAACATGGTTAGAAAATTTTTACCTATGGCTTACCGAAGAGTTGTAAGTAAAAACGAAATAAATAAAGCGATTAGTAAACTTGATCAAAAAAATGTCGTTGAGTCACTGAAAAATGAATTAAAGGTCGCTCTCATGTCCCCTCGTTTCATCTTTAGGGGCTTGATGATGACCGTTAAAGAAGGTCAGCAACATAAAGTCGACCAATTCGAATTAGCAGAAAGACTCTCATATTTTATTTGGGGTTCTATGCCAGACAAGAGACTCCTGTCTCTTGCTTATAAAAAACACCTTAGCAACCCCAAAGTACTAAAGCAAGAAATAGATCGCATGGTAGCAGATAAAAGATCTAGGAATCTTGCCGAAGACTTCGCTTACCAATGGTTAGCATTTAAAGAAATGAATCACTTGGGCGGTCGAGTCCCAATGATGCAGTCGCTTCAGAGACAACCAGAATACTTCTTCGACTATCTTATCAAAGAAGATCGTCCACTCATGGAACTTATCGACTCTAAGGTTGCCTTCACGAATCCTTTGACAAAAAACTTTTATCACAAAAATGACTTAAAGTCTATGCCTTCTTACCGTAGAGCAAAAGGTATAGAAATGGAGTACGTCCCTCACTCAAAAATAACTCTTAAAGATACAAAAGACCGTGGTGGTATTTTAACTATGCCAGGTCTCCTCGCGATGAATGCCTCAAAAGGACGAACTAGCCCGGTCCTAAGAGGTACTTGGGTCTTAGAAAGAATTCTTGGCGATCACTTACCAGAAGCGCCAAATGTTCCGGTTGTCCCAAATAATAAAAAAGGCGAGAACCTCTCTTTCCGTCAACGCTTTGAAAGA